>NZ_JBTHHU010000003.1:0-143245 GCF_059089585.1 Streptomyces sp. SX-6
CGGGGGACCAGGGGGCGAAGCCCCCGGACAACCGCGCGGAGCGCGGGCCCGGGGGCCCGGGGGCTTCGCCCCCGGAGGAAACGGTGAAAGGGCGGGGCAGGGGCTACTTTCCCTCCCCCGCCCACTCCACATACCCGTCCGGCCGGACGAACAACTCCGTACGGTCCGCATCCGCCCGCGTCACCACCGTGACACCGTCCTCCGCCGCCCCCTCCCCCGCCCGCCCCCGCGGCAGCACCCGCACATACGTCCCCACGCGCAGCGCCTCGTACAGCCGCGTCGGCCCGCCGTCGCGCTCGGCGAGCGGCAGGTCGGGCGCCCGGTGCCCGGTCAGCGGGTGGGAGCCGGGCGGGGCCGGGTAGGCGATGCCCAGGCCCGTCACCGCGAGCAGCGTGCGCCGCGTGACGAACGGCAGGTGCCCGACCGTGGTGAGAGCCGCGGAGAACACGGCCCGCTGAACCGGCGAGGCGATCAGGAACCCGCGCAGAAGCGCACCGCTGAGACGCAGCACCTGCGCCCCGACCGGGTGGCGCTCCCGGTGGTAGCTGTCGAGGAGCGCGCCGTCGGCCCGCCCCTGGAGCACAGCGGCAAGCTTCCAGCCGAGGTTGGCCGCGTCCTGGATCCCGGTGTTCATCCCCATGCCGCCCGCCGGCGAGTGGACGTGCGCGGCATCGCCCGCGAGGAAGACCCGGCCCTCGCGGTACCGCGGCACCTGCCGCTCGTCGCTGTGGAAGCGTGAGGTCCACCGCGCGTCACGCATGCCGAAGTCGGTGCCGAAGAGACGGCGGACGAGACTCCGCACTTCCTCGGCCTCCACAGGCGCACCGGCGGGCTGCGTACTGCCGCGCTCCCACGCGATGACACGGTGCCAGCCGTCGCCGAACGACACGATGAGCGCGAACCCGGCCTCACCGCCCCGGAAGGCGGGCGACAAGGCCGGCGGCGCGTCCAGCCGGACATCCGCGAGCACGACGGATGTGAGGACGGACTTCCCGGGGAAGGGAATGCCGAGCGCCTCCCGCACGGCACTGTGCACGCCGTCCGCCCCGACCACGTACCGCGCGCGCAGCGTACGCGCGGTGCCGTCCGGCTCCTGGACGTCCACGTCGACGCCGTCGGCGTCCTGCCGCAGGCCGGTGCACCGGACGCCACGGCGGATCTCGGCGCCGGCCTTGACCGCGCGCTCCTCCAGGACCCGCTCGGTGTGGTACTGCGGGGTCATCAAAATGCCCGGGAAGCGGCTCGGCAGCCGGCTGAGATCGATGCCCGGCCCGCCGAAGATCCGGACGCTCCCCAGGAACTCGCCGGTGGCGATCAGCTTCTCCGCGAGGCCGCGGGCGTCCAGCTGCTCCAGGGTCCGGGCGTGGACGCCGAAGGCCCGGGTGAGGTTGGAGTCCTCGGCCCGCCGCTCCAGCAGCACGACGCGGACTCCGGCGGCGGCGAGATCCCCGGTCAGCAGCAGGCCCGTGGGGCCGGCGCCGACGACGAGGACATCTGCGGTGACGTCTGCAATGGATTCGGTGCGAGAGGACATGAGGACTCCCGTTGGCTCGCTTGCTGTGCGTCTGCCTGTATCCAGTGCACACCTGCGGCCCCGTTATGTCAACGGGCGTTGAATTTCCGCGCACGTCCCCTCGCCTACGCCGGCACCGCGGCCTCCAGGAACGGCTCCGCCGCCCGCCGCCAGGCGCGCGGCTGGTCGTAGTGGACGAGGTGACCCGCATCCGGCACCTCCGCGTACCGCCCGAGCGGCAGGACGCGGACCATCTCCTGGGCCTCCGCCCGGCCCAGCTCGCCGTCCAGCCCGCGCATGACGAGCGTGGGGCACTCCACCCGCGCCAGCTCCTCCCAGTGCGCGTCATGCGCGTAGCCCTCGCGGGCTTGGAGCATCTGGCGGCGGAAGAAGAGCGGGCGCCAGCCGTCCGCCCGTTCGGCCATGACCTCGGCGTAGAAGTCGCCGCGGCCCGGAACCGGCCGCTCCAGCGTGGGGTCGTCCTCGCCGAACCACTTGCGCACATCCGCGAGGGTGGCGAACGGAACCGGCCAGGACCTGAGCCACTCGCCCCACTGGCGCTGCGTGGCGGCGCCCAGCGCGGAGGCCCGCATGTCGCAGATGACGAGCGCCCGCACGAGGTCGGGCCGGCGGGCGGCGAGCTGCCAGGCCGTCAGCGCGCCCATGGCATGGCCGATGAGAGTGACGGGAGCGAGGCCGAGCTGCTCGATCGCGGCTTCCGCATCGGCCACATACGCCTCACGGGCATACGGACCGCCGACGGGCTTCTCGCTTCGGCCGTGCCCCCGCTGGTCGAGGGCCACCGTGCGGCTGCGCGCGGAGAGCCAGCGCGCGATCTCCGCCCAGTGCGCCGCCCGCCCCATCAGCCCGTGCAGCAGCAGCACTCCGCCCGGACGGCCGCCCCCGGCCCCGACCCCGGCCCCGCCGAACCGGCCCGCCCGCTCTCCCGACGCCCGCTCTCCCGACCCGTCGGCGAACTCCCAGGCGGCCAGCCGCACTCCACCGCTTCCACTGACTTCGATCCGCCGCGCCATGACTCCAGACACCCCCACTTCACCCCCGGACAATTCCACCTTATGGAACCCTCTTTCGAATGAGACGGCTGTCACGCGCAACACCCCTCGTTCGAGTGACCGGGCTCGAGGATTGGCCGTCGGCCCCCAGGGGAGGAATCGACCTGGGCGCGGACCGCTCGGGGAAGAAGGTCCGCGAGGCGCACCTTGGGAGCTCGGGGCCCCGGGGCGCCACGGGGGAAATCCGGGGAGGCGGAGCCCCGGTGTCCGAGAGGGCACCGGGGCTCTTGTCACACCTCATGTGGAGCCCCCTCCCTGGTCGGTGGCGTGTGCGCATATGCCACAACGCCAGCCTGACACGCTCCGCGGACGTCCGCGCCGTTTCCGCCGACTCCGGTCACCGTCACGGCAGTTGACCACACATTCGACCACCGGGAGCCCCGGGCGTCACCGTCGGGTGAACGGCAGCAGGGGCCGGGCGGCGGCTGCCACCCGGCCCCTGCGGACCTCGAACGCGCCGGTCAGCGCTTGGCGACGAAGACGTGCGCCGCGATGTCGGCGGAGAGCTCGGCGGCCTCCCCGCTGCTGCCCACCATCACCCCACCGGGCGACTCCGTCACACTGACCACCGAACCCGGCTGCACCCCGGCCCGGCGCAGCGTGTACATCAGCTGGGCGTCGGTCTGGATCGGCTCGCCGATGCGGCGCACGACCACCGTCTTGCTCTCGGCGCCCGGCGCCAGATCCATCAGGCTGAGCATGTCCTCATTGAGGAACGGGTCCGCCTCGGCCTTCTCGCCCAGCTCCTCCAGGCCCGGGATCGGGTTGCCGTACGGCGACTCCGTGGGGTGGCGCAGCAGCTCCAGCACCCGGCGCTCCACGGCCTCGCTCATCACGTGCTCCCAGCGGCACGCCTCGGCGTGGACCTGCTCCCACTCCAGGCCGATCACATCGACCAGCAGGCACTCGGCCAGGCGGTGCTTGCGCATCACGCGGGTGGCCAGCCGACGGCCCTCCTCGGTGAGCTCCAGGTGACGGTCGCCGGCGACCGTCACCAGGCCGTCGCGCTCCATGCGCGCCACCGTCTGGCTCACCGTGGGGCCGCTCTGATCGAGCCGCTCCGCAATGCGGGCGCGCATGGGGACCACACCTTCCTCTTCCAGCTCCAGGATGGTGCGGAGATACATCTCCGTGGTGTCGATCAGTCCGGACATGCGTGCCCCTCGATACGTAGTGCGCTGGCCCTGGCATCAATTCTGACGCATACCACCGACAACAGCGGTGCCGATCGCCCGGACTCCCCCGGCGTGCGCTCCCCGTATTGACAGGGCGCAGGTCAACAACGCAACGTGAGCCGCGCGCCACCAGACCACCCACCGACGCGAGGGAGCCCCGTGCGATGAGCGGGAACAAGCTGGCCGGGCAGTTCTTCGACGCCGCGATCGGGCTGCTCGAGCGGGCGCGCGACGAGGAGGCGGAGCGCATCGCCGCCGCCGGGTCGATGATCGCCGCCACGGTCGCGGACGGCGGGCGGCTCTTCGCCTTCGGCGCCGGACACTCCTCGCTCCCCGCCCAGGACGCCGTCTACCGCGCGGGCGGGCTCGCCCTGATGAACCTGCTCGCCGTCCCCGGCACGGTCGGCGTCGACATCACGCCCGCCACCCTCGGCAGCGCGCTGGAGCGCGTCGACGGGCTCGCCGGGGCGGTCCTGGACACCAGCCCGGTCGAGGCCGGGGACGTCCTGATCGTCATCTCCGTGTCCGGCCGCAACTCGCTGCCCGTGGAGATGGCCATGAACGCCCGGGCGCTCGGCCTCAAGGTCATCGGCATCACCTCCCTCGCCTACGCCGAGCACACGAAGTCCCGGCACGTGTCCGGCACCTTCCTCAAGGACCACTGCGACCTGGTCCTCGACAACAAGATCGGCATCGGCGACGCGGAGCTCACCGCCGAGGGCATCGCCGCACCCTTCGCCCCCGCCTCCACCGTCGTCACCAGCGCCCTGATGCAGGCCGTCGTCGCCGCCGCGGCGGGCGAGCTCGCCGAGCGCGGCATCGACCCGCCCATGCTGCGCTCCGGCAACGTCGACGGCGGCCACGAGTGGAACGGCCGCGTGCTGCGCGAATACGGCGACCGGATCTTCTTCCGGCACTAGTCGGTTAGTCGGTCGTCGTCACAGCGAGGTCGACCGAGGCCGCGACACGGGTGGCGATGTCCTCCGCGTACGTCGCGTCGGACCGGTCGAAGGCCCGGCGCGAGGGCCCGCGCAGGAAGGTCACCACGCCCATCGTGCGGCCCCTGCTGCGCAGGGCGGTGGACAGCGCGTGCTGGGTACCGGCGGGCCAGCGGTGGCTCGCGGCCCAGTCCCGCGAACGGTCCGAGGCAGCCCGTACGGAACCGCAGCGCTCGACCGCCTGCAGCGCCGGGTGCCCGTCCGCGTACGGCACCGGAAGCGCGCAGCCCGCCGGGGACGGGCTCGTTCCGGCGGGGGTCGTCGCCACCCGCAGCAGCCGCACCGGCAGCCGGGGTTCGGACTGCGGGTCCGGCAGCAGGTCGATCAGGGCGTGGTCGGCGAAGCCGGCGAGGGCGAAGTCCATGTAGAGCGCCGCCGCCTCCATCGGGTCCTCGCACTCGGCGACCGCCCGGCCCGCGCGGTGCAGCTGGCTGCCGCGAAAGCGCAGCCGGGCGCTCTCCTGTTCCGCCAGGCGCGACTTGGTCACGTCCAGGAACAGCCAGGCCACTCCCAGTGGCACCGGTTCCTCCACCAGCGGGGTGGCCAGCCGCATGAACCCGCTGCGCCAGCAGCGCCGTTCGGGGCCGGAGCCGGTTCTGCCCTCGTCGCCCCGCAGCGAGACCCACAGTTCGGACGGCGCGGGCGGGGAGCCCGCGGCCAGGACGTGCTGGAGCGCGCCCTCCAGCTCCTCCACCCCATGCTCGAGCAGGTCGCCCAGGGGGCGGCCGAGCAGGGCCGTGCGGGTCGTCTTCAGCGCGCGGGCGGCCTGGGAGTTGGCGAGGGCCGGGCGCAGGTCGGCGTCGACGAGGACGACGCACCACGGCGCGTCGCCGAACAGCGCCTCGCTCAGCGCGACGGACCGCTCGAGGTCGATCTGCGTGTGCACCTCGCTGAACGCGCAGTACACGCCGGCCGGCCTGCCGTCGGCGCCCGGCACGGCCGAGGACTGGATACGGACGAGGACCCGCCCGCCGTCCTTGGTCACCAGCGCGAATTCGTCGACCTGGCGGCCGGGGGCCTGCATCGCGCCCAGCAGCCGCTTGGTGACCTCCTCGGCGTCCGCCTCGCGCACGGCCCAGCCGGACAGGCCGTGCCGGCCGACGGCCTCCTTCTCCGACCAGCCGAGTATCCGCTCGGCCTCGCGGTTCCAATGGGTGACGGTGCCCTCGGCGTCGAAGGCGCAGAGCGCGGCGTCCATGCCGTCGAGGAGGGCGACGAGGAGGTCGCGGTCGTCTCTGTCCCCGGCAACCGTGTTCGCGTCTGCGTTGCGGGCAGGGCCGGGCTGATGTGGAGCGGTCACGAGATACCCCCAGCTGGACGCGTCTGCATGTCCTGCACGGCGGTCATTCAACTCGACCGGGCGGGGCGGGGCATGGGGTTCCGGGAAATCCATGCGGGTGCGGTGCGGGTGCGGTGGGGGGTGCCTGTGCCCCGGTCCCACCCTTTCACCGTTTCCCGGGGCTCCGCCCCCGGACCCCGTTTCGGGGGCAAGCCCCCGGACCCCCAAACCGCGCTGCGCGCGGTTGTCCTCAAGCGCCGGACAGGCTGACTTTCAGCCCGTCCGGCGATTGAGGACGAGCGGCGAAGCCGCGACAAGCGGGGTCTGGGGCGCAGCCCCAGGAGACGGCGAGAGGGTGGGGCCGGGGCACATCCGCACCCCCACCGCAACCGGCCTACGGCCAGAGCCGCTCCACCCGCCACGCACCCGCGTCCACACCCACACCCGCCCCGCGGACATACCGCAGGCGGTCGTGGAGCCGGTTCTCCCGCCCCTGCCAGAACTCGACCGACTCCGGCGTCACCCGGAAGCCGCCCCACTCCGGGGGAACCGGGACCGGTTCGCCCTCCGGATGCCGGGCGGCCAGCCGCTCGTACGCCGCCTCGATCTCGGCCCGCGACGACGCGACCGCGGACTGCGAGCTCGCCCACGCACCGAGCTGCGAACCGTGCGGCCGCGAGTGGAAGTACTCGGCGGTCTCCTCCCGGCCGACCCGCTCCGCGCGGCCCACGACCGTGACCTGACGGGCGATCGGATGCCAGGGGAAGACCATCGCCACGAACGGGTTCCGCGCGATCTCCATGCCCTTGCGCGAACCGTAGTTGGTGAAGAAGACGAAGCCGCGCTCGTCGAAGCCCTTCAGCAGCACCATGCGCGAACTGGGCCGCCCCTCCGCATCCGCGGTCGAGACGACCATCGCGTTCGGTTCGTGCAGCCCGCTCTCGACGGCCTGCGCGAACCAGCGCGCGAACTGCTCGTACGGACCGGCGGCGAGGTCCGCCTCCACGAGGCCTTCGGAGCTGTACTGCTTGCGCATCGCTGCGAGATCGAACTTTTCGGCGTGGGACACGGCCCCAATCTTGCAGGAGGGGCGACCATTCTGCCCAGGGGCCGTCCCCCGTAACCCTCTCCCCGACGAGATGCACTGTGTGCCGGACATCACCCTTCCCCCCACCCCCACCTCACCGGATATCGTTTCCCGCCCGGCGGGCAGGGTGAACTGCTCCGCCACGGGGCATGACCGGGTAGACCGATACGGACCGCGAGCCGCGACACGCAGCCGCGTAGCCGGTTCGGCCCAGCCACAAGCAGCCGCAGAAGCAGCAACGGACAACGCCAGACATCCCGCTGACCACCGGCCGGGGACACCGGCAGGTCAGCAGTCGCTTTGTCGAACACATCACGAGGAGCCGCCTGATGTCCGACTTCGTACCCGGGCTCGAGGGAGTCGTCGCGTTCGAGACGGAGATCGCCGAACCCGACAAGCAAGGCGGTTCGCTCCGCTACCGAGGCGTCGACATCGAGGACTTGGTCGGCCACGTGTCCTTCGGCAACGTGTGGGGCCTGCTGGTCGACGGATCGTTCAACCCCGGGCTGCCGCCCGCCGAGCCGTTCCCGATCCCCGTGCACTCCGGCGACATCCGCGTCGACGTCCAGTCGGCGCTCGCCATGCTGGCGCCCGTCTGGGGTCTCAAACCGCTCCTCGACATCGACGAGGCCACCGCTCGCGACAACCTCGCCCGTGCCGCCGTCATGGCGCTGTCCTACGTGGCCCAGTCGGCGCGCGGCCAGGGTCTGCCGATGGTGCCGCAGCGCGAGATCGACAAGGCGGACACGATCGTCGAGCGCTTCATGAAGCGCTGGCGCGGCGAGCCCGACCCCAAGCACGTGGCGGCCGTCGACGCGTACTGGACCTCCGCCGCCGAACACGGCATGAACGCCTCGACGTTCACGGCCCGCGTCATCGCCTCCACCGGCGCCGACGTGGCCGCCGCGCTCTCCGGCGCGGTCGGCGCCATGTCCGGCCCGCTGCACGGCGGGGCGCCCTCCCGCGTGCTCGGCATGATCGAGGAGATCGAGCGCAGAGGCGACGCCACGGCCTATGTGAAGCAGCAGCTCGACAGCGGCGAGCGCCTGATGGGCTTCGGCCACCGCGTCTACCGCGCCGAGGACCCGCGCGCCCGCGTCCTGCGGCGTACGGCCAAGGAGTTGGGCGCGCCGCGCTACGAGGTCGCCGAGGCGCTGGAGAAGGCCGCGCTGGAGGAGCTGCACAACCGCCGCCCCGACCGGGTGCTGGCCACGAACGTCGAGTTCTGGGCCGCGATCGTGCTGGACTTCGCGGAGGTCCCGGCCCACATGTTCACCTCGATGTTCACGTGCGCCCGCACGGCGGGCTGGAGCGCGCACATCCTGGAGCAGAAGCGGACCGGCCGCCTGGTGCGGCCGTCCGCGCGCTACGTGGGCCCCGGCCCGCGGACCCCGCGGGAGATCCCGGGCCACGCGGAGATCTCTGGCTGAACGGGCTGAACGGGCTGATCCGGCGCCGTCACGAGCTGATCCGGCGCCGTTCGAGCGCCGCGGCGAGCACCTCCGCGAGGTGTCGGCCGCGGCGCCCGGCGAGCTGTCCGAGCTGCGTACGGCAGGAGAAACCGTCCGCCAGCAGCTCGGCCCCCTCGGGCGCCCGGCGCACCGAGGGCAGCAGCTGCTCCTCGGCGCAGGCGACCGAGACGGCGTAATGCCCGCGTTCGAAGCCGAAGTTGCCGGCCAGGCCGCAGCAGCCGCCGCTCAACTCGCCGCTCAGGCCCGCCTTCTCGCGCAGCCTGCGCTCCGCCCCGTCGCCGAGCACCGCGTGCTGGTGGCAGTGCGTCTGCCCGACGACCGGCCGGTCGAGGCGCGGCGGCTCCCACTGCGGGGCGAGCTCCTCGAGGGCCTGGGCGAAGGTCCGTACCGACGCGGCGAGCCGCGCGGCCCGCGGGTCGCCGGGGAGCAGCTCGGGCAGGTCGGTGCGCAGGGCGGCGGCGCAGCTGGGCTCCGCCACGGTGACGGGCAGGCCCGCGTCGAGCACGGGCCGCATCACGTCGAGCGTGCGCCGCATGACCGTACGGGCGTGGCCCAGTTGCCCCGTCGACACCCATGTCAGCCCGCAGCACACCTGCCCGGGCGGTGTCACGACCCGTAGCCCCGCGGCCTCGAGCACGGTCACGGCGGCCCGGCCGACCGACGGGGCGAAGTGGTCGGTGAAGGTGTCGGGCCACAGCACCACGGCCTGGCCGGTGGCCGCCAGGTGGTTCGTACGCGTCCGTTCCCGCGCCGCGAACCAGCGGCGGAAGGTCTGTGGTGCCAGCGGCGGGATGTCCCGCTCGGGCGCGATGCCGCCCAGCCGTTTCGCCAGCGCCGCCAACGGGGCGTTGCGCATCGCCGAGTTGACCAGCGGGGCGAACGGCTCGGCGGCCCGCAGCCACACCGGCAGCCGGCCCATCGCGTAGTGCGCGGCGGGCCGCAGCCGGCCCGCGTAGTGGCGGTGCAGAAACTCGGACTTGTACGTGGCCATGTCCACCCCCACCGGGCAGTCGCTGCGGCACCCCTTGCAGGACAGGCACAGGTCGAGCGCGTCGCGCACCTCCTCGGACCGCCATCCGTCCGTCACGACCTCGCCCGCGAGCATCTCGTGCAGCAGGCGGGCGCGCCCGCGCGTGGAGTGCTTCTCCTCGCCGGTCACGCGGTAGGACGGGCACATCACGCCCGCATCGGCCGTCGTGTCACGGCACTTGGCGACGCCCACGCACCGCCGTACGGCCGCCGAGAAGTCACCGCCGTCGCCGGAGTACGAGAACTCCCCGTGCACCGGCCGCTTCGGGAGCACCGCGAAGCGCAGGTTCTCGTCGAGGCGGTACGGGCGGACGAGCATCCCCGGATTCAGGCCGCCCGCGGGATCCCACAGGTCCTTGAACTGCCCGAAGAGCCCCACCAGTTCCGGCCCGTACAGCACCGGCAGCAGCTCGGCGCGGGCCTGTCCGTCGCCGTGCTCGCCCGACAGCGAGCCGCCGTGCGCGGCGACCAGGGCGGCCAGCTCGCCCGAGAACTCCCGGTACCGGCGCACCCCGTCCGCGCTCACCAGGTCGAAGTCGATGCGTACGTGCACGCACCCCTCGCCGAAGTGCCCGAACGGCACGCCGCGCAGCCCGTGGCTCCGCAGCAGGGCGCGGAACTCCCGCAGGTACGCGCCGAGCCGGGCGGGCGGGACCGCGCAGTCCTCCCAGCCGGGCCAGGCCTCGCCGCCGTCCGGCAGGCGGGTCGCGGTGCCGGCGGCGTCCTCCCGCACCCGCCACAGGGCGCGCTGCGCCCGGGCGTCGTCGACGATCACGTGGCCGAGGGCGCCGCCCGCCCGGCACAGCGCGGCGGCGTGCGCCCGCGCCTCGGCGGCGCTCGCCCCGCCGGCCTCCACGAACAGCCAGGCGGCCCCGTCCGGGAGTTCCGTGCCCTCCCCGACCAGGTCGGCGGCCATGCCCTCGACCGTCAACGGCCCGTGCGGCAGCAGCAGATGGGCGGCGTCGGCCGCGTCGCTCTCGTCCGCGTATCCCAGCACCGCCAGTACCCGGACCGCCGGCGGCGCCACGAGCCGGACCGTCGCCCGCGTCAGCACCCCGAGCGTGCCCTCGCTGCCCGTGAACGCGCGGGCCACGTCGGTGCGCCGCTCCGGCAGCAGCGCGTCGAGGGCGTACCCCGAGATACGGCGCGGGAGTTCGGGGAAGCCGGTGCGCAGGAGGGCGAGGTTCCCGGCGGTGAACGCCCGCAGCCCGTCGGCGAGTACGCCCGGCACGCCCTCGAGCCCCTGCCCGAGCCGCGCCCGCTCGCCGCCGTAGGTGAGCACCTCCAGTTCGTGGACGTTGTCGGCCGTGGTGCCCCAGGCCACCGAGTGCGCGCCGCAGGCGTTGTTGCCGATCATCCCGCCGAGGGTGCAGCGGGCGTGTGTGGACGGGTCGGGCCCGAAGGTCAGCCCGTGGGCGCCGGCCGCCGCCCGCAGCGTGTCGAGGACCACCCCTGGTCGCACGACGGCGGTACGGGCCTCGGGGTCGACCGCCTCGATGGCGTCCATGTGCCGGGTGAAGTCCAGCACGACCCCCTCCCCCGTGGCCTGCCCCGCGATGGACGTGCCGCCGCCGCGCGCCACCACCGGCACCCCGTGCGTCCGGCAGACCTCCAGGACCGCCGCCACGTCGCCGTCGTCGCGGGGTGCCACGACACCCAGCGGTACGCGCCGGTAATTGGACGCGTCCATGGTCGCGAGCGCGCGGGCGGAGGAGGAGAAGTCCACCTCGCCCCGCACGACGGCCCGCAACTCCTGCCGCAACTCGGCCTGCAATCCGTCAAGATCAGCCATGTTCCGAGCCTGCCGTGCGCCGCCGCCGGCGGCCAGTGCAAAAGGTTGGTCTCATCGGGTGGACACGTCTCGGCCGCCGCTTGACGCAACGTTTAGGCTGCCTGCGTGGCTGATATCCAGATCCCCGCTGACATCAAGCCCGCCGACGGTCGCTTCGGCGCGGGCCCGTCCAAGGTGCGTCCGGAGGCGCTCGCCGCCCTGGCGGCCACCGGTACGTCTCTTCTCGGCACGTCTCACCGCCAGGCTCCGGTCAAGAACCTGGTCGGCCAGGTGCGCGACGGCCTGCGCGAGCTGTTCTCCCTCCCCGACGGCTACGAGGTGGTCCTGGGCAACGGCGGGTCCACCGCCTTCTGGGACGTCGCCACGCACGGCCTGATCGAGTCGAAGTCCCAGCACCTGTCCTTCGGCGAGTTCTCCTCGAAGTTCGCGAAGGCCGCCACGACGGCGCCCTGGCTGGCGGAGCCGACCGTCATCTCCTCCGCGCCCGGCACGCACCCCGAGGCGAAGGCCGAAGCGGGCGTCGACGTCTACGCGTTCACCCACAACGAGACCTCGACCGGTGTCGCGATGCCGATCCGGCGGGTGGAGGGCGCGGACGCGGGCTCGCTGGTCCTCGTCGACGCCACGTCGGGTGCGGGTGGCCTGCCCGTGGACGTCGCCGAGACCGACGTCTACTACTTCGCCCCGCAGAAGTCCTTCGCCTCGGACGGCGGCCTGTGGCTCGCCCTCTTCTCCCCCGCCGCCCTGGAGCGCGCGGCCCGTGTCCACGGCTCCGGCCGGCACGTTCCCGAGTTCTTCTCGCTGCCGACGGCGATCGACAACTCCCTGAAGAACCAGACCTACAACACCCCTTCGCTCGCCACCCTCTTCCTGCTGAACCAGCAGATCGAGTGGCTGAACGGCCAGGGCGGCCTGGACTGGGCCGTCCGCCGGACCGCGACCTCGGCCCGTGCGCTCTACGGCTGGGCCGAGGCGTCGAAGTACGCGACGCCCTTCGTGACCGACCCGGCCAAGCGGTCCGCTGTCATCGGCACGATCGACTTCGCGGACGAGATCGACGCCGCGGCCGTCGCGAAGACGCTGCGCGCGAACGGCATCGTGGACACGGAGCCGTACCGGAAGCTGGGCCGCAACCAGCTGCGGGTGGCGATGTTCCCGGCCGTCGACCCGGCGGATGTCGAGGCGCTGACGGCCTGCGTGGATTACGTGATCGAGCGGCTTTAGGTCGTCGGTAGGGGTTACTGCCCCGGTCCCGCCCTTTCACCGTTTCCCGGGGCTGCGCCCCCGGACCCCGCTGTCGCGGCTTCGCCGCTCGGCCTCAAGCGCCGGACGGGCTTGATTTTCGCGCCCGCGCCGGATTTCGCGCTTGCGCTGAAATCCGGCGCGGGCCGCGAAAACCAGCCCGGCCCAGCACCATCCAGCGCGGCCCGGCGCAATCCAGCCCGTCCGGCGTTTGAGGACCAACGCGGCGGAGCCGCGTTGCGGGGGCCAGGGGGCTTGCCCCCGGATACCGCGCGAAGCGCGGTGCGGGGGTCCGGGGCGGAGCCCCGGTTGTGGGAAGGGGCGGGGTGGGGGAGGAGACCTACCGCGCCGGGACCACGCGGCCCGTCACCTCGCCCAGGCCCACCCGGGAGCCGTTCGGGCCCGGGGCCCATGCTGTGAGGGTGACCTCGTCGCCGTCCGCGAGGTAGGGACCCTTCCCCTTCGTCAGTTCGAGCAGGCAGCCGACCTGGCCGTCCTCCGGGCCGCTGACCGTGCCGGAGGCGAAGAAGTCGCCCGTGCGCAACGAGGCGCCGTTGACGGTCATATGGGCCAGCTGCTGGGCCGCGGTCCAGTACATGGAGGAGAACGGCGGCCGGGTGACCGTCTTGCCGTTGACGGAGACCTCGATGCGCAGATCGATGCCGCCGGGCTCGGCGGCGGAGTCGTCGAGGTACGGCAGCAGCGGATACGTCCGCTCCGGCGGCGCCGTACGCGCGGCGTCGAACGCCTCCAGCGGAGTGATCCACGCGGAGACGGACGTCGCGAAGGACTTGCCGAGGAACGGACCCAGCGGCACGTACTCCCACGCCTGGATGTCGCGCGCCGACCAGTCGTTGACGAGGCACACGCCGAAGACGTGCTCCCGGAAGTCCCCCAGCGGGACAGCCGTGTTGGCGGCCGCCGGGGTGCCGACCACGAAGCCCACCTCGGCCTCGATGTCCAGCCGGAGCGAGGGGCCGAAGGAGGGGCGCTCGTCGGAGGGCGCCTTGCGCTGCCCCTGGGGGCGCACGATGTCGGTGCCGGTCACCACGACCGTACCCGCACGCCCGTGGTAACCGATGGGCAGATGCTTCCAGTTGGGGGTCAGCGGCTCGCCGTCGGGACGGAAGATCCGGCCGACGTTGGCCGCGTGGTTCTCGCTCGCGTAGAAGTCGACGTAGTCGGCGACTTCGAAGGGGAGGTGGAGGGTCACCTCGGCGAGAGAGTAGAAGTGAGGCTCGGAGAGCCAGCCGCGGATCTCCGCGCGCACCGCCTCCCACACCGGCCGTCCCGCGGCCATCAGCGGGTTGAGGACCGGCTGGTCCAGCAGGTCCGCGTACGCGGAGCCGCGCGCGGCGGCGACGGCCGCCACGTCGAGTACGTGGGCGCCGTAACGGACGCCGATCCGGGGGTGGTCCGGGGCGTCGGGGGTGGTGAAGACGCCGTACGGAAGAGTCTCCGCGCCGAAGGGGTCGCCTTCGGGCACGGTGGGAATGTGCTCGGGCATGGGTGTCACTGCCTCGCCTTCTCCTGGACGCTCCTGGCGGCCTGTGGACGGGTTCCACTCGGGTTGCACGCGAGCCACACACTACGTGTCCACGGCCGCCGGGCAAGAGATGTTCGGCTGCTGCCCCTCAGGGCGGAAAAGGGTGGCCAATGTCCGGTAACTCCTTGCTGGAAGCGTCGGTTCCGAAGTAGCGTCCTTTGTCGGGTCACACACAGTGGGGGGCCGCTGAGGCTGGGTGGCCATGGGGGTTGCTGGTGGCGAACAGCAGGAACACGCCCGCGGCGGACCGATCCGTCCCAGGGCTGATTGTCAAATTCGGCGACTATCCACTCCACCACGGCGGCGTCGGAGCCATCCGCAGCCTCGGCAGACTCGGCGTTCCCATGTACGCCGTCACCGAGGACCGTTGGACTCCCGCCGCCCTGTCGCGCTATCTGACGGCCGGCTTCGTCTGGCCGACGACCGGCACGGAGCCTGCCGAGGAGCTGGTCGCCGGCCTGCTGAGGGTCGGGGAGCGGATCGGGCGCCCGGCCGTGCTGCTGCCCACCGACGAGGAGGCCGCGGTCCTGATCGCGGAGCACTCGGCGGAGCTGGCGGGCCCCTTTCTCTTCCCGCCCGTCGAGCCGGAGCTGCCGCGCAGACTCGCGAGCAAGCAGGGCCTGCACGAGCTGTGCGTCGAACACGGGGTGCCTTCGCCGTCCGCGCTGGCCCCGCAGTCGTACGAGGAGATCGAGAAGTTCGCGGCGACCGCGGCCTTCCCGCTGGTGGCCAAGAACCGCGAGGCGTTCGAGCGGCGCCTCCGCCCGGCCGTGCCGGGCACGACGCGGATCGCCGGCCCCCGTGAACTGCTGGACATGGCGCGCGACTGGGGCTCGCCGCCCGGAGTGATCCTCCAGGAGTACCTGCCCCGCGAGGAGGCCGAGGACTGGATCGTCCACGCCTACTTCGACAAGGACAGCTCCCCCCTGGCCCTGTTCACCGGGGTCAAGGTGCGCTCGTGGCCGCCGCACGCGGGCATGACGGCCAACGCGTACATCGTCGACAACCCCGAACTGGCCGCCATGGCCGCCCAGTTCATCAAACAGATCGGGTTCAGCGGCATCATCGACCTGGACTGGCGCTTCGACCGGCGGGACGGCCAGTACAAGCTGCTGGACTTCAACCCCCGGATGGGCGCACAGTTCCGCCTCTTCGAGAACGAGGCGGGCATCGACGTCGTACGCGCCCAGCACCTCGACCTCACCGGGCGCAAGGTGCCCGAGGGGGAGCAGCTCGCGGGCCGGCGCTTCATCGTGGAGAACATCGACCTGCCCGCGCTCGCCGCCTACCGGCGCAGCGGCTACACCACTCCGCACGCGCCGGCGCGGGCGAGCGGCACGGAGCTGGCCTGGGCCGCCCGTGACGACATGAAGCCGTTCTTCACCATGCTCGCCCGGTTCGTGCGACCGGGCGCGCGACACCTGTGGCAGATGTGGCGCTCGCGGCGGCGTGCCGCGGCGGCTGCCGCCGCACGGCGCTGACGATCCGGTACACCCAGTCGAGTCGGCCGACGGGCCGAGCAACGCCCTGGGAGGGGACACGTGACACTTCCGGTAGCAGTCATCGGGGCCGGTCCGTACGGCCTGTCGACCGCAGCGCATCTGCGGGCACGCTCCATCCCGACCCGGGTCTTCGGCTCGCCGATGGTGAGCTGGCGCGAGCAGATGCCCGCCGGAATGCTGCTGAAGTCCACCCCGATGGCCTCGAGCATCGACGCCCCGCAGCCGGGGCACACGCTGTTCGACTTCTGCCTGGACGTGGGGGAGCGGCGGTTCGAGTCGGACTGGGACACCATCCCGGTGGAGACGTTCGCCAGTTACGGCCAGTGGTTCCAGCGGCGCCTGGTCCCGGACCTCGAGGAGGTGCGGGTGGTGTCCGTGGAGCGCCGCGACGCCGGCGGGGGCTTCGAGCTGAAACTCGACTCCGGCGAGCAGTTCGCCGCCCGCGCCGTGGTCGTCGCCACCGGGCTGAGCGGATTCGCCCGGGTGCCCGCCGAGCTGGCCTCGGCCGTACCGGACGGACCGTCGGCGACCGGGCCGGTCTCGCACAGCTCGCACCACCGCGACCTGTCGGGCTTCGCCGGCAAGGACGTGGTCGTGGTGGGCGCCGGGCAGTCGGCGCTGGAGACCGCGGTGCTGCTGGCCGACGCCGGGGCGGCGTCGGTGCGGGTCGTCGCCCGGCGGCGGGGCGCGGTGCGCTTCGGCGCGGCCCCGGACGGGCAGTCGGCGCTCAAGCCGGACACGCCCTTCGGGCGCGCCTGGTCGCTGTACGCCTTCTCGTACCACGCCGACCAGTTCCGGCGGCTGCCCCCGCGCACCCGGGAGTACTTGGTGAAGCGGGTGCTGGGGCCGCTCGGGGCGTGGTGGCTGCGGGACCGGTTCGTGGGGCGGATCCAGGTCACCGAGGGCAAGCGGATCGCGCGGGCGCGGATCGTGGAGGGCCGGCCCGTGCTGACGCTCGCGGACGCCTCGGGGGCCGAGAGCGAACTCGGCGCGGACCATGTGATCGCCGCGACCGGCTACCGGGTCGACATCGCCGCGCTGGACTTCCTCGGCGCGGGAGTGCGCACCCGGGTCGCCGTCGGGGCGGGCGGCCCGCGGCTCGGGGCCGGTTACCGCTCGTCGGTTCCCGGCCTTTTCTTCACCGGGCTCCCGGCCGCGGCGAGCTACGGACCGGTGATGCGGTTCGTGTGCGGGACGGAATACGCGTCACCACGGGTGGCACGGGGGGTGGCAGGGATGTAGCGGGTGAAGGAAGGCGGTAGGCGGCCACGGTGATCGACAGTCGACCGGATACGCTGACTTTCGGTAGAGACAGCGACACATCGACAATCCCCGTGTTCGCAGGCAGACAGGAGTACCCCTCGTGACCGTCGTCGGGCCCTTCGGGCTGAGCGTGCGGGACCAGGCTCTTGAAGCCGATGTCCAGGCCGGGTTGGCCGCTGTCGAGGAGGGCCTCCTGGAGGCCTGCAAGAGCGATGTGCCCTTCATCACCGAGGCCGCACAGCACCTCGTGCGCGCGGGCGGCAAAAGATTCCGCCCGCTGCTGGTGATGCTCGCCGCGCAGTTCGGCGACCGGTACGCCCCGGGCGTGGTGCCCTCCGCGGTCGTCGTGGAGCTCACCCACCTGGCGACGCTCTACCACGACGACGTCATGGACGAGGCCGACGTGCGCCGCGGCGTGCCCAGCGCCAACGCCCGCTGGGACAACTCCGTGGCCGTCCTCACCGGCGACTTCCTCTTCTCCCGCGCCTCGCGGATCCTCGCGGACCTCGGCCCGGAGGCCGTCCGCATCCAGGCCGAGGCGTTCGAACGCCTCGTCACCGGGCAGATCCTGGAGACGGCGGGCCCGCGCGACGGGCGCGACCCCATCGAGCACTACCTCGACGTCATCGCGGGCAAGACCGGCTCGCTGATCGCCGTCTCGGGGCGGTACGGGGCGCTGATGTCCGGCGCGGACGAGCGCGTCGTCGACATCCTCACCCACTACGGGGAGCGGCTGGGCACCGCCTTCCAGCTCGCGGACGACGTGCTCGACATCGCCAGCGACTCCCACGAGTCCGGCAAGACCCCCGGCACCGACCTGCGCGAGGGCATCCCCACGCTGCCCGTTCTGCACCTGCGCGCCCGGGCCGCCGCCGGGGGCGACCCGGCGGACCTGGAGCTGTGCGAACTGCTCGACGGCGACCTCACGGACGACGCCCGCCACGCCGAGGTGCTGCGCCGTCTGCGTGCCCACCCGGCGCTCGAGCAGGCGCGGCGCGACACGATCCGCTACGCCCAGGAGGCGCGGGCCACGCTGGCGCCGCTGCCGGAATGCTCCGCGAAGACCGCGCTGGAGGAGCTCTGCGACGCGGTCGTCCACCGCGCCGGCTGAGGGCGGCTCTCAGCCGTACGTAAGGGTGTGTCATACCCGAGAGGTACGCGGAGTTGATTCCGTCGGCTGATGACGGCGCCTGGCGTTGTTGGTGCAATAGGTGGTGACTTCCCGGGGGGAGAGCCTCCGGACTCCGACGCGGAGGTAAAGCACATGGCACGGATCCAGCGCAAGGCCGTCCGGTACGCGGTGCCGGTCGCGGTGGCCGGTGTCGCCGCGGCGACGATCGGGATCGGCTCGGCCCTGGCGAGTTCGGGCGACCCGGACCTTCCGAAGATCAGCGCGCAGGACCTCATAGCCAAGATGGCGAAGTCGGACGTGCAGCAGATGTCCGGCACGGTGCGCATCAATGCGGACCTGGGCCTGCCCTCCCTGCCGTCCGGCATGTCGCTCGCCCCGGGCGGGGCGCACGGCGGCAAGGACGGCAGCGCCGCCGCGCCGGACGGCAAGCTTCTCCAGCTCGCCTCCGGCGAGCACACGCTGCGGGTGGCCGCGGACGGGCCGGACAAGCAGCGGGTGTCGATCATGGAGCCCTCCGCCGAGTACAGCCTCATCCACAACGGCGACCAGGTGTGGGCGTACGACAGCAGCAGCAACTCCGCCTATCACTCGACGGCCCCCAAGGGCCGGGAAGCGGCCGGGCAGAAGCACGAGGCGCCCGAGGATCTGAAGAACGCCACGCCGCAGGAGTTCGCCAAGAAGGCGCTCGCCGCGGTGGACGACACCACGTCGGTGGCGGTGGACGGCACGGCCAAGGTCGCCGGCCGGGACGCCTACCAGCTGACGATCAAGCCGAAGCAGGACGGGACGACGGTCGGCTCCGTGCGGATCGCCGTCGACGCGAAGAACGGCGTGCCGCTGAAGTTCACGCTCACGCCGAAGGGCGGGGGCAAGGCGGCCGTCGACGCCGCCTTCACCAAGGTCTCCTTCGACAAGCCGAGCGCGTCCTCCTTCACCTTCACCCCGCCGAAGGGCGCGAAGGTCACGGAGGGCAAGCCCGGTCATGAGAACCGCGGGAAGGAGCAGCACCAGGGCGCGGCCAAGCCGAACGTCATCGGCAAGGGCTGGACCTCGGTCGTCGAGCTCTCGGGCGGCGGCAAGGGCGAGATGCCCAAGACGAAGGCGGGCAAGGCGAGCCCGCTGGACAACTTCGGCTCCAAGGTGTCCGGTTCGTTCGGCTCCGGCCGTCTGGTGAGCACACGGCTCGTCAACGTGCTGATCACGGATTCCGGCAAGGTCTACGCCGGTGCGGTCACCAAGGACGCGCTGCTGAAGGCCGCCGAGGGCAAGTAGCCGATCCGGCTGCCCGTTTCCGTGCGTATGGCCCCGGCCACCGGCCCGGGGCCATACGCGGTGCGGGAGGGACGACGAAGGGGAAGGCCGTGGAGGACACCTCCGCATCGCCCGCGGTGATCGAGACGCGCGGGCTCACCAAGCGCTACCGCGGCGGTCAACTCGCCGTGGCGGGACTGGATCTCGTGGTGCCGCGCGGCAGCGTGTTCGGCTTCCTCGGTCCGAACGGTTCCGGCAAGACCACGACCATTCGCATGCTGATGGGGCTGATCGAGCCCACCTCGGGGCTGGCCCGGGTGCTCGGTGAGCCCATGCCGAAGGCTTCCCGGCGCGTGCTGCCCCGGGTGGGGGCGCTCATCGAGGGGCCCGCGCTCTACGGCTTCCTCTCCGGCCGCGAGAACCTCGTGCGGTACGACTCCGCCGACCCCACCGCCGATCCGCGCACCCGCGCGGCCCGGGTCGACGCGGCGCTGGAGCGTGTCGGGCTCACCAGTGCCGCGGGCAAGAAGGCCCGTGCGTACTCGCTGGGCATGAAGCAGCGTCTCGGGCTTGCCGCTGCGTTGCTCCAGCCGCGCGAGTTGCTCGTCCTGGACGAGCCGACGAACGGGCTGGACCCGCAGGGCATGCGCGAGATCCGGTCCCTGGTGCGGGGGTTGACGGCCGAGGGTACGACCGTCTTCCTCTCCTCCCATCTGCTCGACGAGATCGAGCAGGTCTGTACGCATGCGGCCGTCATGGCGCAGGGGCG
Source organism: Streptomyces sp. SX-6 (assembly GCF_059089585.1). Taxonomy (NCBI): domain Bacteria; kingdom Bacillati; phylum Actinomycetota; class Actinomycetes; order Kitasatosporales; family Streptomycetaceae; genus Streptomyces; species Streptomyces sp. SX-6. Next base: position 20,124 of record NZ_JBTHHU010000003.1, read on the forward strand.
GCTGCTGACCCAGGGGACCGTGGCCGAGCTGGCGTCCTCCACGCGTGGCCGGCTGGCGGTCACCACCCCCGACACGGCGGACGCGATCCGCGTCCTCAAGGAGCACGGTGTGAACGATCTCGTGGCCGTGGACGACCGCGTCACGGGCGAACTTCCCGTCGACGGCCCGGTCGCCGACCTCGCGGACCTGAACGCCGCGCTCGTCCGGGCAGACATACGGGTCCGCGCCTTCGGTACGGAACGGGCCTCGCTGGAGGACGCGTTCGTGGCACTCACGGGGGAGGGTTTCGATGTCGCAGGCTGAGGTGGCTGTGCTGGCTCGTCCGGTGAGCCCGTTGTGGACGCTGTCCCTGTTCCGCAGCGAGGTGGTGACCCTGTTCCGGCGTTGGCGGACGCTGGTGCTGCTCGGGGTGCTTGCCGCGGTGCCGATCGTGATCGGGATCGCCGTGAAGATCGAGACGGGTGGGAGCGGGAGTGGGGGCGGCCCGGGTGGTGGGGGCGCCGGTCCGGCGTTCATCAGCCAGATCACCAACAACGGCCTGTTCCTGGTCTTCGCGGCTCTCGCCGCGACCCTGCCGTTCTTCCTGCCGATGGCGATCGGTGTGGTGGCCGGTGACGCGGTCGCGGGTGAGTCGGCGAGTGGGACGCTGCGTTATCTGCTGGTCGCCCCTGCCGGGCGGACCCGGCTGCTGCTGGCCAAGTTCGCTGCCACGATGGTGTTTTGCGTTGCCGCCACGTTGGTCGTGGCCGTATCGGCGCTCACGGTGGGAGCGTTGCTCTTTCCGGTCGGTGACGTCACGCTGATCAGCGGGACGAGCGTGTCCTTCGGGGAAGGGCTGCTGCGGGGGCTCGCGATCGCGGGCATTGTGGCGGTGTCGCTGCTCGGTATCGCGGCGTTGGGGTTGTTCATCTCCACGCTCACCGGGAGTGGGATCGCGGCGATGGCCACGACGGTGGGGTTGCTGATCACGGTGCAGATTCTTGATCAGTTTCCGCAGTTGCATGCGATTCAGCCGTATCTGTTTCCGCATTACTGGCTGAGCTTCTCGGATTTGCTCCGGGATCCGGTGTACTGGGATCAGATCTGGCGGAATGTGGGGTTGCAGGTGTTGTACGCGGCGGTGTTCGGGTCGGCGGCGTGGGCGAGGTTCACGTCGAAGGACGTGACGGCGTAGGGGGTGTTTGTGCCCCGGTCCCGCCCTTTCACCGTTTCCCGGGGCTCCGCCCCCGGACCCCGTTCAGGGGCTCCGCCCCTGGCCCCCGCTCCGGGGGCTGCGCCCCCTGGTCCCCCGCAACGCGGCTCCGCCGCGTTGGTCCTCAAACGCCGGACGGGCTGGATTGTGCCGGGCCGCGCTGGAAGGTACCGGGCCGCGCTGGTTTTTCGTGCCCGCGCTGGTTTTCAGCGCAAGCGCGAAATCCGGCGCGGGCACGAAAATTAAGCCCGTCCGGCGATTGAGGACGAGCGGCGGAGCCGCGATAGCGGGGTCTGGGGCGCAGCCCCAGGAGACGGGGAGAGGGCGGGACCGGGGCGCAACTCCCACCCACCCCCACCCCCACCCGAGGTCAGGCGCTCAGGCTCCACACCGCACTGGCGATGGCGGAGCTGTTCGTCCCCAGGGCCGTGTTGTCGAGGTTGCCGTTCGTGTCGCACGACTGGTGGTAGCAGGCGTCGAAGGCCTGGCCTGCCGTGCCGCCCCACTTCTGGGCCTGGTCATCGGTCTTGATGTAATCCGCACCGCTGAACAGCCCGCCCACCGGTATGCCGGCCCGCTGGAAGGGGGCGTGGTCGGAGCGGCCGTCGCCCTCCGTGTCCACCTCCGTGGCGATGTTCTTCGCGGTGAACCAGTTCTCGAAGAGGCTCTTCAGCTTCTGGTCGTAGCCGTACACGAAGTAGCCCGGGTTCGGCGAGCCGATCATGTCGAAGTTCAGATACGCGTCGATCTTCGAACGGTCGCCGGAGGACAGGCTGTTCACATAGTGGCTCGAGCCGCGCATGCCGAGCTCCTCCGCGCCCCACCAGGCGAACCGCAGGTGCTTCGTGGGCTTGTAGCCCTGGTGGGAGACGGCGAGGGCGACCTCGAGGATGCCCGCCGAGCCGGAGCCGTTGTCGTTGATGCCGGGGCCGGCGTCGACCGAGTCGAGGTGCGAACCGGCGAAGACCACATGGTCGGTGTCGCCGCCCGGCCAGTCGGCGATCAGGTTGTAGCCGGTCGCGCCGTTGGTGCTGAACTGCTGGACGGTCGTGGTGAATCCGGCGGCGTCCAGCTTGCTCTTCATGAAGTCGAGGGACGCCTGGTAACCGCTGCTGCCGTGCGCGCGGTTGCCGTTGTTGGCGTCGGCTATCGCCTGCAACTGGTCGAGGTCGGCTCTGACGCTCGCGGCAGGTATCTCGGGTGCGGCGTCCCGGACGGTGGTGGTGGGGGTCGCGGCGACGGCGGGAAGGGTGGGGACGCCGAGCAGGGCGGCAGCGGCAAGGGCTGCGACAACGGTGACTCGACGCCTCTGGGTGAGAACGGACATGTGGGGGGCTCCCAACTCCATTTGACGTGGGCATGATGTTGGGGGCCCCTCGGAGTCACGTCAAGAGCGCGATTCGGACACGGAGTTCCGGTCATCGGACACCGGGCGCGAGGCGGTGCGCTCCTGCGCCGCGTTCAGCTCGGCCCTCGCGAGGCGGGCCGTACGCAGCGCGTCCCAGGTGAGCAGCACCAGCGCCAGCCAGACGAGCGCGAACCCGGCCCACCGCTCCGGCGGCATGGCCTCGTGGAAGACGAACAGCCCCAGTGCGAACTGGAAGACCGGGGCGAGGTACTGGAGCATCCCGAGCACCGACAGCGGCAGCCGCACCGCGGCCGCGCCGAAGGAGACGAGCGGCAGCGCGGTGATCAGGCCGGAGGCCGCCAGCAGCAGGGCGTGCCCGGTTCCCGCGCTCGCGAAGGTGCTCTCGCCCCGCGCGCCGAGGAAGATCAGGAAGCCGAGCGCGGGCAGGAACTGCACGGCGGTCTCGGCGGCCATCGACTCCAGGCCGCCCAGCCCGACCTTCTTCTTCACCAGGCTGTACGTGCCGAACGTGGCGGCGAGTCCCAGCGCGATCCACGGGAGCTTGCCGTAGCCGACGGCCAGGACGGCCACGGCCGCCGCGCCGACCCCGACCGCCGTCCACTGCATGGGGCGCAGCCGCTCGCGCATGACGATGACGCCGAGGGCGATCACGACGAGGGGGTTGATGAAGTAGCCCAGCGAAGTCTCGACGACATGGCCGGAGTTGACGGCCCAGATGTAGATGGCCCAGTTCACGGAGATCATGGTGGCGCCGAGGGCGATCATGGCGAGCCGCTTCGGCTGGCGCAGCAGCGGCCGGATCCAGGCCCAGCGCCGGGTGACGGCGAGGACGGCCACGACGGTGACGAGCGACCAGACCATGCGGTGGGCGAGGATCTCGAAGGCGCCGGTGGGTTTCAGGAGCGGCCAGTACAGCGGGAAGAGGCCCCAGATGCCGTAGGCGGCCACTCCGTAGAGGAACCCGCTGCGTATCTCGCTCTGCGGTGCGTCGGGTTTCACTGTTCCTCCCGGAAGTGGTGCGGTGGTGCGGTGTGGCGACCTGGCGACGGTAGCGCCACCCGGGGGGATGTGTCATGCGTGTACCGCATGACGGTCATGTCGATGCGGAGGAGGCGGAGGAGTTCGCTGCCCGCAGGAGGGCGATCGCCTTGGTGACGTCGAAGGGGAGGACCGTCACGACGACGTTGGGCAGGTGCTCGAGCGTCTTCGCCATCTGCTCGCCGGTGTCGCGGTGCAGCAGCCGGCCGAAGGGTGTCGAGTAGGTGCGGCGGGGGATCAGCAGGGTCAGCGCGGTGGTGCCGTCGGCGGTCTTGCGGCCCGCGAGCTGGGCGACGGCGTGCCGCAGCCGGCGGTCCGGGCAGTCGATCAGCTCCAGCGGGACGTCGGTGCCGGGCGTCCGTTCCCAGCGGTCGCGCAGCCGCCGGGCGCGGGTCTCGTCGATGACGAAGTGCAGGGCCCGCACCTCGTCCGGCCGCAGCTCGTGGGCGTAGCGCAGTGCCTTGACCGCGGTCAGGTCGAGGTTGTCGACGAGGATGTACACCAAGTGCCGCCGCCAGTGCGGCCGTTCGGTGGTGAACGCCGGGACGTTCTCGAGCGCCTCGGCCTCCTCGCGGTAGCGGCGGTTGATGCCGATCAGGGCCCAGACGCCGAGCGGGAAGACCACCACGACCAGCCAGGCGCCTTCGGTGAACTTGGTGATCGCGAAGATGATCACGACCAGGGCGGAGGTCACGGCGGCGGCGAGGTTCACCCCGATCTTCAGCCGGCGGTGGGGTTCGTCGCGGCGCCAGTGGTGGGCGGTCATCCCGGCCGCCGCCATGGTGAAGCCGGTGAAGACGCCGATCGCGTAGAGCGCGACGAGCTTGTCCACGCTGCTGCCGGTCACGAAGAGCAGCGCGAGCGAGACGACGGTGAGGCAGATGATGCCGTTGGAGAAGGCGAGGCGGTGGCCGCGCCGGGTGAGCTGGCGGGGCAGGAAGCGGTCCTCGGCGACGAAGCTGGCGAGGAACGGGAAGCCGGTGAACGGGGTGTTGGCGCCCGTGTAGAGGATGAGCGCGGTGGCGAGCTGGACGTAGACGAGGCCCGCCGTGCCCAGCCAGCTGTCGCCGAAGATGAGGTGGGCCTCCTGCGCGATGACCGTCGGGTTGCCGGCGGTGTAGGGGATCGCGTGGGTGAAGTGGGCCAGGGTGGAGACGCCGAGCACCATGACGCCGAGGATGATGCTCATCGTGGTGAGGGTGCGGCGGGCGTTGTCCCCCTGCGGGTGGCGGAAGGCCGAGACGCCGTTGGAGATCGCCTCCAGGCCGGTGAGCGAGGAGCCGCCGTTGGCGAAGGAGCGCAGCACCATGAACAGCGAGGTGCCGTACAGCCAGCCGTTGCCCGGGGTGCCGAGCGGGATCGCGCCGTGCGCGTGGACGTCGGCGTGCGGGAGCCCGGTGGTCAGGGCGCGGACGAGGCCGATGCCCAGCATCAGGGCGACGGCGACGATGAACAGGTAGGCCGGTGCGGCGAAGGCCCGGCCCGCCTCGCGGATGCCGCGCAGATTGCCGTACATCAGCAGCACCACCACGCCCACGGTGATGGGCAGGCTCAGGTGGTCGATGCCGGTGTAGCCATGGCCGAGCAGGTGGGCCAGCGAGATCAGGGCGTCGGTGCCGGCGGCGGCCTGCACGGCGACCGTGACGATGTAGTCGACGAGCAGTGCCACGGCGGCGATCTGGGCGACACGCGGCCCGAAGTTCTCGCGGGCGACGACGTACGACCCGCCCGCGCGGGTGTAGACGGAGACGACGTCGCGGTAGGAGAGCGTGAGGAGCAGCAGCACCAGCAGGATCGCGCCGGTGACGGGCATCAGCAGGGTGAACGCGGCGGTGCCGACGACGGGCACCAGGATGCGCAGCATCTCCTCGCTGCCGTACGCGGTCGAGGAGATGCAGTCGGAGGCGAGCACGCCGAGAGCCATCGGGTTGGACAGCTTCTCCTGGGCGAGCTGCTCGGTGACGAGCGGCGGGCCCAGCAGACGGCACTTGAGTCGGTAGCGGAGCCGGTCGCGGACGGGGGGTTCGGCTTCGGTGGCGGCCATGGCCATATCTGACCGGTTACCCATCCGGCCCCGGGCATAGACGCACCGGCCGGACACCCGATCGGTGCCCGGCCGTTCGTCGTGGACTCAGTGGACTCAGCCCACGACCGTCCAGGTGTCGTTGCCCGCGAGGAGGGCACCGAGGTCGCCCTTGCCGTGCTGCTCGACGGCGGCGTCGAGCTGGTCGGCCATGAGCGTGTCGTAGACGGGCCGGTCGACGCTGCGGAGGACGCCGATGGGCGTCTGGTGCAGCGTGTCGGGGTCGGCGAGGCGCGAGAGAGCGAAGGCGGTGGTGGGGGAGGCGGAGTGCGCGTCGTGGACGAGGATGTGCGCCTCGTTCTCCGGGGTCACCTCGACGACCTTCAAGTCGCCCGTGGCGAGGTCGCGTACGACACCCTTCGAGAGCTCCGCGCCGAAGCGGATCGGCTGCCCGTGCTCGAGGCGGATGACCGCCTCCTCGGCCTGCGTCTTGTCCTTCAGCACCTCGAAGGCGCCGTCGTTGAAGATGTTGCAGTTCTGGTAGATCTCCACCAGCGCCGTGCCCGGGTGCTCGGCCGCCTGGCGCAGTACCTCGGTGAGGTGCTTGCGGTCGGAGTCGACCGTACGGGCCACGAAGGACGCCTCCGCGCCGAGCGCCAGCGACACCGGGTTGAACGGGGCGTCGAGGGAGCCCATCGGCGTCGACTTGGTGACCTTGCCGAGTTCCGAAGTCGGGCTGTACTGGCCCTTGGTGAGGCCGTAGATCCGGTTGTTGAACAGCAGGATCTTCAGGTTCACATTGCGGCGCAGCGCGTGGATGAGGTGGTTGCCGCCGATGGAGAGCGCGTCGCCGTCACCGGTGACCACCCAGACGGACAGGTCGCGGCGCGAGGTGGCGAGGCCGGTGGCGATGGCCGGGGCGCGGCCGTGGATGGAGTGCATCCCGTAGGTGTTCATGTAGTACGGGAAACGGGAGGAGCAGCCGATGCCGGAGACGAAGACGATGTTCTCCTTGGCCAGGCCGAGTTCGGGCATGAAGCCCTGGACGGCGGCGAGGATCGCGTAGTCGCCGCAGCCGGGGCACCAGCGCACTTCCTGGTCGGACTTGAAGTCCTTCATCGTCTGCTTGGCTTCGGCCTTGGGCACCAGCTTGAGCGCCTCAGTCATCGATGGCCTCCTTGAGCACGGTGGCGAGCTGCTCGGCCTTGAACGGCATGCCGCTGACCTGGGTGTAGGAGCGGATGTCGACGAGATGGCGTGCGCGCAGCAGGGTGGCGAGCTGGCCGAGGTTCATCTCGGGTACGACGACCTTGCGGTACCGCGCGAGGACCTCGCCCAGGTTGGCCGGGAACGGGTTGAGATGGCGCAGGTGCGCCTGGGCGATCTGCCGGCCCGTACCGCGCACGCGGCGCACCGCGGCGGTGATCGGGCCGTACGTCGAACCCCAGCCGAGCACCAGCGTGTCGGCCTGTCCGGTGGGGTCGTCCACCTCGAGGGCGGGGACGTCGACGCCGTCGACCTTGGCCTGGCGGGTGCGGACCATGAAGTCGTGGTTGGCCGGGTCGTAGGAGATGTTGCCCGTGCCGTCCTGCTTCTCGATGCCGCCGATGCGGTGCTCGAGACCGGGCGTGCCGGGCACGGCCCACGGGCGGGCGAGGGTCTCGGGGTCGCGCTTGTACGGCCAGAACACCTCGGTGCCGTCGGCGAGTTCATGGTTGGGCGAGGTGGCGAACTGCACTCGCAGGTCGGGGAGTTCACCGGTCTCGGGGATGCGCCAGGGCTCGGAGCCGTTGGCGAGGTAGCCGTCGGACAGCAGGAAGACCGGGGTGCGGTAGGTCACCGCGATCCGGGCGGCCTCGAGCGCGGCGTCGAAGCAGTCGGCGGGGGTGCTCGGGGCCACGATCGGCACCGGGGCCTCGCCGTTGCGCCCGTACATGGCCTGGAGCAGATCGGCCTGTTCGGTCTTGGTCGGCAGCCCGGTGGAGGGGCCGCCGCGCTGGATGTCGACGATGAGCAGCGGCAGTTCGAGCGAGACCGCGAGCCCGATGGTCTCGGACTTCAGCGCCACACCGGGCCCGGAGGTGGTGGTCACGGCGAGCGAGCCGCCGAACGCCGCGCCCAGCGCCGCGCCGATGCCGGCGATCTCGTCCTCGGCCTGGAAGGTGCGCACGCCGAAGTTCTTGTGCTTCGACAGCTCGTGGAGGATGTCGGAGGCCGGGGTGATCGGGTACGAGCCGAGGTAGAGCGGCAGGTCCGCCTGGCGGGAGGCGGCGATCAGGCCGTAGGACAGCGCGAGGTTGCCGGAGATGTTGCGGTAGGTGCCCGCCGGGAAGGCGGTGGTGGCCGGGGCCACCTCGTAGGAGACCGCGAAGTCCTCGGTCGTCTCGCCGAAGTTCCAGCCCGCGCGGAAGGCCGCGACGTTGGCCTCGGCGATCTGGGGCTTCTTCGCGAACTTCCTGCGCAGGAACTTCTCGGTGTTCTCCGTCGGCCGGTGGTACATCCACGACAGCAGGCCGAGGGCGAACATGTTCTTGCTGCGCTCCGCCTCCTTGCGGGAGAGCCCGAACTCCTTGAGCGCCTCGATCGTGAGCGTCGTCAGGGGAACGGGGTGGACGTTGTACGCGTCCAGCGAGCCGTCCTCGAGCGGGCTGGTGGCGTAGCCGACCTTGGCCATCGGGCGCTTGGTGAACTCGTCCGTGTTGACGATGATCTCCGCGCCGCGCGGTACGTCGGCGAGGTTCGCCTTCAGCGCCGCCGGGTTCATGGCCACCAGGACGTTGGGCGCGTCGCCGGGGGTGAGGATGTCGTGGTCGGCGAAGTGCAGCTGGAACGAGGACACACCCGGCAGGGTGCCTGCGGGGGCGCGGATCTCGGCCGGGAAGTTCGGCAGGGTCGACAGGTCGTTGCCGAACGAGGCCGTTTCCGAGGTGAAGCGGTCGCCGGTGAGCTGCATGCCGTCACCGGAGTCGCCCGCGAACCGGATGATCACCCGGTCCAGTCGGCGCACCTCCTTGGCGGTGCCGCTCTGTGAGCCGGGACCGCGCTGTCCGGTGAGGAGCGAGGTCCCGTCCCCGGACGGCGGTGGGGAGGAATCTGGCTGCGGTGCGGAATCGGCCTGCTCGGCCGGGCTGCTGACCTGGCTGGTCACTGCTTCGGACCTCCCTCATCGCGGCGGTGCGCGCCCGGTGATGAAGACCGGGCGTTCCCACGGGCCATCGTACGGGGCAGGGGTTCGAGGACCCCTAGAAGATCGGTGCCGCTCTACGACTTTGGTCCTGGGTCCTTGGTCCCGCCGGGCCCTACGACCGAAGGTAGGTCAGCACCGCCAGAACGCGGCGGTGATCCCCGTCACTTGGCGACAGGCCGAGCTTCAGGAAGATGTTGCTGACGTGCTTCTCCACGGCTCCGTCGCTCACCACCAGCTGCCGGGCGATGGCGGAGTTCGTCCGTCCTTCGGCCATCAGGCCGAGCACCTCCCGCTCGCGCGGGGTGAGTCCGGCGAGGACGTCCTGCTTGCGGCTGCGGCCCAGCAGTTGGGCGACGACCTCGGGGTCGAGCGCGGTGCCGCCCCGGGCGACCCGCACCACGGCGTCCACGAACTCGCGCACCTCGGCGACGCGGTCCTTGAGCAGATAGCCGACGCCCCGGCTGCTGCCGGCCAGCAGCTCGGTGGCGTACTGCTCCTCCACGTACTGCGAAAGGACCAGAACACCCAGGTCCGGGTGGTCCTTGCGCAGCTGCACCGCGGCGCGCACGCCTTCGTCGGTGTGGGTGGGGGGCATCCGGACGTCCGCGACCACCACGTCCGGCAGGGTGCCCGCGTCCGCGAGTTCCCCGACGACCTTCACCAGCGCCTCGCCGTCGCCGACGCCGGCCACGACCTCGTGCCCGCGGTCGGTCAGCAACCGGGTCAGGCCCTCCCGGAGCAGTACCGAGTCCTCGGCGATGACGACGCGCACCCTGTCTTCCACGGCTTCCGGCCCCCTGGCTGGCTCTAGCTGACGGCTACGCGTCAAGCATCGCAGCAAACGGCGCGGGGGCCGGAACCGGCGCGGTCGGCCGCGGGTCAGCCGCGGTCGCGCCAGGGCAGTTCGGCGGTGATCGTGGTGGGGCCGCCGACGGGGGAGTCCACGATCAGCAGGCCGTCGACGGAGCCGAGCCGTTCGGCGAGTCCGGCGAGCCCGCTGCCGGATTCGGTGGAGGCGCCGCCCTTGCCGTCGTCCCAGACCTGGAGCAGCAGCCGGTCGTCCGAGCGCCATACGTCCACACGTGCGTTGCGGGCCTGGCTGTGTTTGCTGATGTTCTGGAGGAGTTCGGAGACGGTGAAGTAGGCGATGCCTTCGATGGCGGGTGCGGGGCGGGTGTCGAGGTCGGCGGTGACGTTGACGGGGACGGTGCAGCGTCCGGCGACGGAGGAGAGGGCGGCGTCGAGTCCGCGGTCGGTGAGGACGGCGGGGTGGATGCCGCGGGCGAGGTCGCGTAGTTCCTGGAGGGCGAGTTTGACCTCGCCGTGGGCCTCGTCGACCATCTTCGCCGCCGCGTCCGGGTCCTCCGTCAGCTTCTCCTTGGCCAGGCCGAGGCCCATGGCGAGGGCGACGAGGCGGGCCTGGGCGCCGTCGTGCAGGTCGCGTTCGATGCGGCGCAGGTCGGCGGCGGCGGTGTCCACGACCACGCCCCGGTCCTGCTCCAGCTCGACCACCCGGGCCGCCAGCCGGGACGGGCCCAGCAGCGACGTCACCAGCAGCCGGTCCACCGTCGCCATGGCGTGCATGATCCACGGGCCGGTGAGCACCATCACCAGGCCGACGGCCGAAGTGACGGTGATCGCCAGGGGGGTGTCGAGGTAGATCTGGTGGTCCGGGGTGCTGAAGACGGCCATCCCCGGCCGGCCGTCCCACATCGGATACGTCCACTGGTACAGCGGGTACAGGAACAGCGCCCAGCCGACGACCCACAGCAGCAGCGACCCGACGAACGTGCAGATCGCCCACGGGAAGAGCAGCAGCGAGTAGAGCACGTGCCGCCACGAGGCGCCGCTCTTGAACAGCGCCGACGCCCAGCCGACCAGGCCCCCCTTACGGTTCTCCGCCTGCACCGGGTGGGGCGGTTCGACGTCCAGGCCCAGCAGCACCCGGGCCCGGAAGCGCTCGACCGACCCCAGCATCCGCGCCCCGTACAGGGCGGCGCCGAGGATCGGCACGCCGACGAAGGTGATCAGCAGGCCCAGGCCGACCGAGCCCATGATCACGGTCCACAGGAAAGCGGCCAGCGCGATCGGGAAGTTGAGCTGGAGGTGGATGAACTCGCGCCAGGTACGGCCCGCGACGGGTGCGCGCAGCAGCAGGGGCAGCCGGTGGAGACGCTGTTGGTGGTGCTCGTGTTGTCCGTACCCGACGGCCATGTCCTCGTCCTTCACGTCGTGTTCGCAAGGGTTGCGCAAGGGGTGTGCGCAAGGGGCGTCCTCTGGCCTCCAGCCTTCCGTGCGGCGGAGGGCGAGGCCATGCGGGGAGTGGGTGTCCTGGGGGTGGGGTTTTCCCCACCCCGGCGGAGTCAGCGATTCCGCCAGGGCAGTTCGGCGGTGATCGTGGTGGGGCCGCCGACGGGGGAGTCCACGCTCAACAGGCCGTCCACGGAGCCCAGTCGCTCCGCGAGACCGGCGAGCCCGCTGCCGGTCTCCGTGGAGGCGCCGCCCTTGCCGTCGTCGCGCACCTGGAGCAGCAGCCGGTCCTTCCTCCGCCACACCTCGACCTCCGCCGTACGGGCCTGGCTGTGTTTGCTGATGTTCTGGAGGAGTTCGGAGACGGTGAAGTAGGCGATGCCTTCGATGGCGGGTGCGGGGCGGGTGCCGAGGTCGACGGTGACGGCGACAGGGACGGTGCAGCGTCCGGCGACGGAGGAGAGGGCGGCGTCGAGTCCGCGGTCGGTGAGGACGGCGGGGTGGATGCCGCGGGCGAGGTCGCGCAGTTCCTGGAGGGCGAGTTTGACCTCGCCGTGGGCCTCGTCGACCATCTTCGCCGCCGCGTCCGGATCCTCGAGCACCTTCTCCTTGGCCAGGCCCAGCCCCATCGCCAGGGCGACGAGGCGGGCCTGGGCGCCGTCGTGCAGGTCGCGTTCGATGCGGCGCAGGTCGGCGGCGGCGGTGTCCACGACCACGCCCCGGTCCTGCTCCAGCTCGACCACGCGCCGCTCCAGCTCGCTCGACGGGCCCAGCATCCCCCGCACCATCGCCCGGTCCACCAGCGTCAGCCCGCGCGCCACATGACCCAGCAGGGGCCACAGGAGGATCAGCGACACCACGGTGACGAGGAACGTCAGCAGCCCCCACGGCAGCCGGATGAAGGCGTAGAGCGTGGTGCGCCAGGCCACGGTGTCCCCCAGGACCAGCCGCAGCCGGGCGAGGAACCCGCGGTGTCGTACGCCCTGCGGCAGCGGGCTCGGCTCCTCGACCCGCACGTCCAGCAGCGAACGGGCCCGGGAGCGGGCGAGGCGCCCCAGTACCCGGGTGCCCGTGAGCCCCGCCGCCAGCAGCGGCAGACCGATCACGGTCACCGACAGCGCCAGGCCGGGAAGCAGCCACAGCACCACGAAGACGAACCCGGCCAGCCCCTCCACCAGGTTGAGGAGCAGGTGGCCGACCTCCCGCCAGGTCCGGGCGTCGTACGCGAAACGGGGCGGCGGCAGCCGGTCGTCGTCCGGATCGGACCCGAACGGGCGGCGGCCGGACTGGATGCGGGTGGTGCGGGCGGTCATGGTCCAAGCCTGCCTGTCTCATACCGGGCCCCGCCATGGGGGCCGTGGGGTGCGGCAGGTGGGGATAACCCCACCACCGGCCGTAGACTCCCGGGGGTACATATCGTCGATTGTCGAATTGCGGACAAACAGCCGCACAGGGAGCGAGGGGCCGGACGTGCTGCCGGAGGCAACCGCGCGCACCGTGGAGAGCTCCGTGGAGAGCTCCGCCTACTTCGACGGCTACGGCACGGTGGGCCTGCTCGCCGTCATCGGCGTGCTCTTCGTCGCCGTGGCCTTCGGTGCCGGGCGGCTGCTGCGACCGGTGGTACCGACCCCCGAGAAGCTGCTGACGTACGAATGCGGCGTCGACCCCGTCGGCGAGGGCTGGGCGCACACCCAGGTGCGCTACTACGTCTACGCCTTCCTCTACGTCGTCTTCGCGGTGGACTCGATCTTCCTGTTCCCGTGGGCCACGGTCTTCGCGGCACCCGGCTTCGGCGGTGCCACGCTCGTCGAGATGTTCGTCTTCCTCGGCTTCCTCGCCGTGGGCCTGTTGTACGCATGGAAGAAGGGCGTCCTGGAGTGGACGTGACACCCCGCCTCGGCACGCTGGCGAGGCTCGCCCCCGAGCCGATGAAGGTCGTCCTCAACTGGGGCCGCCGCTACAGCCTCTGGGTCTTCAACTTCGGACTCGCCTGCTGCGCGATCGAGTTCATCGCCGCCTCCATGGCCCGGCACGACTTCATCCGCCTCGGCGTCATCCCGTTCGCCCCCGGCCCCCGGCAGGCGGACCTCATGATCGTCTCGGGCACGGTGACCGACAAGATGGCCCCGGCCGTCAAGCGGCTGTACGAGCAGATGCCCGAGCCGAAGTACGTCATTTCCTTCGGCGCCTGCTCCAACTGCGGTGGCCCGTACTGGGACTCGTACTCCGTGACCAAGGGCGTCGACCAGATCATTCCGGTGGACGTGTACGTACCGGGCTGCCCGCCCCGGCCCGAGGCGCTGCTCCAGGGCATCCTCAAGCTCCAGGAGAAGATCGCGAAGGAGTCGCTCGGCGAGCGGTACGGCTCCGCCGGGGCGTCAGTGCCTGAGCTCCGCAGCGGCCTGGTGAACCCTCCGGAGGGCGCCCGATGAGCTGGCTGCCCGCTCCGGTCGAGGAGTTGTTCGGCGAGGGCGCCACGGCCGAGGAGGCGTACGGCCTGCTCACGGTCGACGTGCCCGCCGGGACGTGGCTCGACGCGCTCGGGACGGCCCGCGACCGGCTGGGCTGCACCTTCTTCGACTGGCTGAGCGCCGTCGACGAGCCCGGTACGGGCTTCCGCGTCTGCGCCCACGTCGCCGCGCTCGCACCGGGTGCGGTGCGGAGCCTGCTCGTACGGACCACCGTGCCGCACGAGGCGCCCGCCCTGCCCACCGCGATCGGCGTCTACGCCGGTGCGGCGTGGCACGAGCGCGAGACGCACGAGATGTTCGGCATCGACTTCACGGGCCACCCGCACCTGGTGCCGCTGCTCCTGCCGGAGAACTTCGAGGGCCACCCGCTGCGGAAGGACTTCGTCCTGGCGGCGCGGGTGGCCAAGGCGTGGCCGGGTGCGAAGGAGCCGGGGGAGTCCGAGCACGGCGGGCCGAAGCGGCGCCAGATGCTGCCGCCGGGCGTCCCCGACCCGAACGAGTGGGGCCCGCTCAAGGGCCAGCTCCCCGCCGCCCCGGCCCGCCCGGCGCGGGGTGCGCGTGCGGGTGCCGCTGGCGCGGCTGGTGCCGGCGAACGGCCGGTGCGGCGTGCGCGGAGTGCGGGCGAGGGTTCCGCCAGCCAGGCGGCTCCGGCGGCCGAGGGCTCCGCTCCCGCCCCGCGGCGTACGCGCAGCGCGAGCGAGGGCTCCGCGAGTCAGCAGGCGGATGGCACCGCTCCGGCAGCCGAGGGCCCTGCGGGCCAGGCCGCTCCGCCGCGGCGTGCGCGTAGCGCGGCCGACGGGTCGGCGAGCCAGCAGGTAGAAGGCTCGACTCCCGCTCCGCGGCGTACGCGGAGTGCGGGTGAAGGCTCCGCGAGCCAGCAGGCCGAAGGCGCGGCTCCGACGCCACGGCGTGCGCGCAGTGCGAGCGACGGCTCGGCGAGTCAGCACCCGGAGCGGGCGCGGCCCGCGCCGCGCTCGGCGGACGCCCCGTGGCACCACGCGCGCCCCGCGTTCGACGAGGACGCGTCGGCGAAGCCGGCCCCCGCGGAGCGGGAGGCCCCGGGCGAGGAGCCCGCCCCGGGCGGGCCCGGCGCAACCGGTGCGCCCGCCGAAGGCGAACCCCCCACGGGGGGACCCGAAGACCCCGACACCCCCGCCGGAGGCGACACCGCATGAGCAGCGACACACTCGACGTGGTGCTGCGCCTCGTGGCCGTGTTCGCCGTGTTCCTGGTGCTGCCGCTGGTGATCGGGCAGACCGAGCACAAGGTGATGGCCCATATGCAGGGCCGGCTCGGGCCGATGTACGCCGGCGGGTTCCACGGCTGGGCCCAGCTCGTCGCGGACGGTGTGAAGTTCGCGCAGAAGGAGGACGTCGTCCCCACGGGGGCCGACCGGAAGATCTTCCAGCTCGCGCCCGCCGTCGCACTGCTCCCGTACCTGCTGGTGCTGGTCGCGATCCCGGTCGGGCCGGGCAACGCGGTCGGCCGGTTCATCGACGCGGGCATCTTCTTCGCGCTCGCCGTCATGGGCGTGGGCGTGCTCGGCTCGCTGATGGCCGGCTGGGCGTCGGCGAACAAGTTCTCCCTGCTGGGCGGCCTGCGTACGGCCGCGCAGCTGATGGCGTACGAACTGCCGATGCTGCTCGCGGCGGCGTCCGTCGCGATGGCGGCCGGCACGGTCTCGCTGCCGGGGATCGTGGACGCGTTCCACTGGTGGTGGGTGCCCTGGCAGATCGTCGGGGGGCTGGTGTTCTTCACCGCGGGACTCGCGGAGCTGCAACGGCCGCCGTTCGACATGCCGGTGGCCGACTCGGAGATCATCTTCGGCGCGTACACCGAGTACACGGGGCTGCGGTTCGCGATGTTCCTGCTGGCCGAGTACGCGGGCATCGTCGTGCTCTGCGGCCTGACCACCGTGCTCTTCCTCGGCGGCTGGCACGGCCCCTTCGGGGCCGACGGGCTGGGCTGGCTGTGGACGCTGCTCAAGACGATGGCGCTGGCGTTCGTCGTCATCTGGCTGCGGGTCAGCTACCCGCGGCTGCGCGAGGACCAGCTGCAGAAGCTGGCCTGGACCGTGCTCATTCCGCTCGCGCTCGCGCAGATCGCGCTGACGGGTGTCGTCAAGGTGGTGATCCAGTAGTGGGCCTTCCCGGTTCCGGTCTTGCCAAGGGGCTGGCCGTCACGCTCCGTACGATGACGCGCCGGGCGCACACCGCCCAGTACCCGGACGTCCAGCCCGAGCTCGCGCCCCGCACGCGCGGCGTGATCGGTCTGTTCGAGGAGAACTGCACCGTGTGCATGCTGTGTGCGCGCGAGTGCCCGGACTGGTGCATCTACATCGACTCGCACAAGGAGACGGTGCCCCCGGCCGCGCCGGGCGGGCGGGAGCGCAGCCGCAATGTGCTGGACCGCTTCGCGATCGACTTCGCGCTGTGCATGTACTGCGGCATCTGCGTCGAGGTGTGCCCCTTCGACGCGCTGTTCTGGTCGCCGGAGTTCGAGTACGCCGAGACCGACATCCAGGAACTGACCCACGAGCGCGACCGGCTGCGCGAGTGGATGTGGACCGTGCCCGAACCGCCCGCGCTCGACCCCGCGGCCGAGGAGCCGAAGGAGATCGCGGCGGCGCGCAAGACGGCGGAGAAACTGGCGGCCGCGCAGGCCGAACAGGCCGCACAGGACAAGGAGCAGGAGGGCGGGTCATGAACACGGCCGCGCACGGCTTCCTCTCGCCGACCGGGGTCGAGGTCGCCTTCCTCCTGGTCGGCCTCGTCACGCTCGGGGCGGCGGTCGTGACCGTGACGACCCGGCAGCTGGTGCACGCCGCCCTGTGGCTGGTGGTGGCGCTCGGCGGCATCGCCGTCGAGTACCTGCTGCTGACCGCGGAGTTCATCGCCTGGGTGCAGGTGCTGATCTACGTGGGGTCCGTGGTCGTCCTCCTCCTCTTCGGGCTGATGCTCACCAGGGCGCCCATCGGGCCGTCGCCCGACGCGGACTCGGGCAACCGCTGGCCCGCGCTGGCGGTGGCCGTCGTGGCGGCCGGCGCGCTCGTGTGGGTCGTCGCGGACGCCTTCCGTGCGACCTGGATCGACCTGCGCGGGCCGGTGCAGGGTTCGACGAAGGTGTCCGGCGAGATGCTCTTCCGGTACTGGGTGCTGCCCTTCGAGGCGCTGTCCGTGCTGCTGCTCGCGGCGCTCGTCGGCGCGATCGTCCTGTCCCGCAAGAGAGCGAACGAGAGCGCGAACGAGAGAGCGAAGGAGGGCAAGAACTGATGCACCTCGTCTATCCCGCGGTCCTCGCCGCCCTCCTCTTCTGCACCGGCCTGTACGGCGTGCTCGCCCGGCGCAACGCGATCCTGGTCCTGATGTCCGTCGAGCTGATGCTCAACGCCGTCAACCTCAACCTCGTGGCCTTCGACGTATGGCTGCGCGACAAGCTCCACGGCGGCCAGGCCCTCACCCTCTTCACCATCGCCATCGCCGCCGCCGAGATCGGCATCGGCCTGGCGATCGTCCTGCTCGTGTACCGCAACCGCGGCACCGCCGACATCGACCGGCTGCGCGACCTGAGCGAGGACGCACCCGACCCCGGAACCCAACCCGCCGCGCGCGAGGACGAGGCGGAGGCCGCCGCGTGACCATCACGACCACCGCGCTGCTCGTACCCCTGCTGCCCTTCCTCGGTGCCGTCGGCGGCATCCTGGCGGGCCGCCGCGCACCCGGCTTCGTCCGGCCGCTCGCGCTGCTGCCGACCCTGGTCGCCGCCGTGCTGGCCGTCGTGGTCGCCTGGCGGCAGGGCGGGGGACAGGCCCTCGACGCCGCCACCCGGCTCACCCCGACCGGCTCCGTGCCCGTCGACCTCGCCCTGCACCTCGACGGCTTCGCCGTCCTCGTCGCGGTGCTCGTCGCCGTCGTCGCGAGCTGCGTGCAGCTCTACTCGACCGCCTATCTGCGCAACGACCCGCGTTACGCCTCCTACGCGGCGCTCGTCTCCCTCTTCACCGCGGCGATGCTGCTGGTCGTCTACTCCGGCGACCTGATGGTGCTGCTGGTCGGCTGGGAGGTCATGGGCATCTGCTCCTACTTCCTGGTGGGCCACTACTGGGAGACGCAGGCCGCGCGCTCCGCCTCCCTCAAGGCCTTCCTGGTCACCAAGCTCGGCGACGTCCCCTTCCTGTTCGGCATCTTCGCGCTGGCCGCCGACGCCGGTACCTTCCGGATCACCGGCATCCTCACCGCCGTGTCCTCCGGCGATATCGCGCACCCGACGCTGATCGCGCTGCTGCTCCTCGCCGGAGTGGCGGGCAAGTCCGCCCAGTTCCCGCTGCACACCTGGCTGCCCGACGCGATGGCGGGCCCGACGCCCGTCTCCGCGCTGATCCACGCCGCGACGATGGTCGCCGCCGGCGTCTACTTCGTGGCCCGGCTCCTGCCCCTCTTCGCCGCCTCCACCGCGGCGCTGGTGGTGCTCGCCGTGATGGCCGCGGTCACCATGGTGGGCTCGGCGCTCGCCGCGCTCGCGCAGGACGACATCAAGCGCGTCCTCGCCTACTCCACCGTCGGACAGCTCGGCTACATGACCGGCGCCCTGGCCGTCGGCGACCGCGGGGCCGCCGTCTTCCACCTGATCACCCACGGTGCGTTCAAGGCCCTCCTCTTCCTCGGGGCGGGCGTGATCATCCACGCCGCCGGGACGAACTCCCTGGCCGCGATGGCCCGGATGGGCGGGCTCGCCCGGCGCGTCCCCGACGCCTACTGGACGATGACCGTCGCCCTCCTCGCCCTCGCCGCGATCCCGCCGTTCAGCGGCTTCTTCTCCAAGGAGGCCGTGCTGGGCGCGGCCGAGCACGCGGCCCACGGCGAGGCGCCCGGCATCCCCGGCGCGGTCGGCTGGACCGTCCTCGTCGCGGGGCTGGTCACCGCCCTGCTCACCGCCGGGTACGCCACCCGGCTGTGGCTCCTGGCCTTCCACGGCAAGGACCCCGAGGCCGCCGACCACGGCCGCGAACCCGCCGCCATGACCGGCGTGCTGTGGGTCCTGCTCGTGCCCACCGCCGCGCTCGGCCTGGCCGCCTGGAAGCTCCCCGCCTGGTTCGACGGACGCTCCCTCACCCCCGGCCTGACCACCTCCCTCCTGTCCACCGGCTGTGCCCTCGCCGGCGTGCTCGTCGTCTCCCTGGCCTGGCGCCGCACCGGCGCCCTCGCCCTGCGCACCCCCATGGGCGCCGTCGCCGCCGACCCCGACGAGGCCCCGGCCGTCTCCGAGGAGGAGGCCATCGCCACCCACGTGCTGGCCTACGGCAGCATCGCGGGCGCCGACGACCCCGCCGACCCGGGCCGGCTCCTGCTCGGTCCCCTGCACCGGCACGCCGAGGTCGGCTTCCACCTCGACGCCGTGTACTCCGCCCTGTTCGTCCGCCCCGTGCGCGCCGCCGCCCGCCTCGCGCGCTTCCTCGACCGCGAGGTCGTCGAGGCCTACGTACGCGGCGCGGGCACCGCACCCCGCCTGCTCGGCGCGGCCGTCCGCCGCGCCCAGACCGGCAATGTGCAGACCTACCTCAGCGTCCTGTTCGCGGGCTCCGTCGTCCTGGCCGTCGCCGCCGTTCTCGTCGCCACCGGAGCCTGAAGATGAGTCACCTCACCCTGCAGATCCTCCTCATCGCGGTCGTCGTCCTCCCCCTCGTGGGCGCGGTCGCCGCCCTGCTCCCGGCCCCGCCCGGCCTCAAGGGCCGCAGCCCCGAACAGGCCGTTCTGCGGCACGGCGTCACCGTCACAGGCGCCGTGCTCGCGCTCTCCATCGCCCTCGCCGCCGGCTTCGACCGAGGTCACCCGGCCCGGATGCAGGGGACCACCGACGTCTCCTGGATCCCCGCCCTCGGCATCCGCGTCCACCTCGGCGTGGACGGCGTCTCGCTGCCTCTGCTCGTCCTGACCGCGCTGCTCACCTTCCTCTGCGCTCTCTACAGCTACTACCGAATGCCCGACGGCCCGTCACCCAAGGCATTCGTCGCGCTGCTGCTCCTCCTCGAGTCCGGCACCCTCGCGACCTTCGCCGTCCTCGATCTGATGCTGTTCTTCCTCGCGTTCGAGATGGTGCTGATCCCGATGTACTTCCTCATCGCCCGCTGGGGCGGCGAGGGCCGGGAGCGCGCCGCGTGGCGCTTCGTGCTCTACACCGTGCTCGGCTCGGTGGTCATGCTGCTCGGCCTCCTCCTCATCGGCATCAAGGGCGGCACGTTCGACATGGTGGCACTCGCCACTGACAACGGGTCCGGCCTCAGCCACTCCACGCAGGTCATCGCGGTACTGGCCATCGGCATCGGACTGGCCGTCAAGGCCCCGATGTGGCCCCTGCACAGCTGGCTCCCCGACGCCCACACCGCCGCCCCGACCGTCGGCTCGGTGCTCCTCGCGGGCGTCCTGCTGAAGATGGGCACCTACGGTTTCGTACGCATCGTCCTGCCCATCACCCCCGACGGCGCGCACACCTTCGCGCCCTACCTCGCGGCCTTCGCCGCCGTCGGCATCGTCTACGGGTCGCTGGTCTGCCTCGCCCTCGTCCGCCGCGGCGCCAAGGGCGACCTGAAACGGCTGATCGCCTACTCCTCCGTCGGGCACATGGGCTTCGTCCTGCTCGGCATCGCCACCCTCACCCCGACCGGCGTCAACGGCGCGCTGTTCGCCAACGTCGCCCACGGCCTGATCACCGGCCTTCTCTTCTTCCTGGTCGGCGCCATCAAGGACCGCTACGGCACCAGCGACCTCGACAGCCTCGCCGGCCCCACCGGCGCCGCCCTCTACGGCAGGGCCCCGCGCCTCGGCGGGCTCCTCGCCTTCGGCGCGGTCGCCTCGCTCGGGCTGCCCGGACTCGCCGGGTTCTGGGGCGAGATGCTCGCGATGTTCGCGTCCTTCCGCCCCGCCGACGGGCTCGGCCGCCCCGCCTACCTCGTCTTCATGGCCCTGGCCGGCCTCGGCACGCTGCTCACCGCCGCGTACCTGCTGGTCGTCGTCCGCCGCGTCTGCATGGGCGGCGACGGCCCCGACCACCTCGAGCCCGTGCCGGCGCTCACGGACGTCCGTCCGTACGAGTTCGCCGCCTGGACCCCGCTCGTCGCCCTCACCGTCCTCGCCGGACTCTGGCCCGCGGCCCTCCTCGGCCTCACCGACCCGGCCGTCCAACAGCTGCTCGGAGGAGGCAACTGATGGTTCTCCTCGCCGGGGGCGCCGTCCAGTCCGTCGACTGGCTCGCCATCGCCCCGCCCGTCATCACCGCCGTCGCGGCCCTCGTCGTCCTCGTGGCCGACCTCTTCCTGCCCGCGGAGAAAAAGCCTGTGCTCGGCGGGATCGCCCTCACCGGCCTGCTGTTCGCGGGGCTGGCGCTGATCCCGCTGCGCGACGGCGAACGGGAGACCTTCTGCCTGACCTCGGGCAGCAACGCGTGCAGCTACACGGCCGACCACTTCACGCTCGTCATCCAGTTCCTGGTGCTCGGCGGCGCGCTGCTGACAGCCCTGCTGTCCCTGCACACCGTCCGCGAGCAGGAACTGCCCGCCGGCGAGTACTGGTTCCTGCTGCTGTCCTCCGCCGCCGGTGCCGCCCTGCTGCCCGCCTCCCGCGACCTCGCCACCCTCGTCGTGGCGCTCGAGGTCGCCTCGCTGCCCGCCTTCGCCCTCGTCGGCCTGCGGCGCGGCGACCGCCGCTCGTCCGAGGCGGCGCTCAAGTTCTTCCTCTCCTCGGTCACGGCCACCGCCGTCACCCTGCTCGGCGTCAGCCTCGTCTACGCGGCCACCGGCAGCCTGCACCTCACCGACGTGGCCCAGGGCCTCGACCACGTCGACCCGCAGCTCGCCGTCCTCGCCAGGACGGGCGTCGTCCTCACGCTCGTCGGCTTCGCCTTCAAGACGGCCGCCGTCCCCTTCCACTTCTGGGTGCCCGACGCCTACACGGGCGCGCCCCTGCCCGTCGCGGCCTACCTGTCCGTCGTCGGCAAGGCCGTCGGCTTCACCGGCCTCATCCTGGTGACCGTCGTCGCCTTCCCGTCGTACGCCGACGTCTGGGGCCCCGCCCTCGCCGTGCTCGCCGCGCTCACCATGACCGCGGGCAACGCCGCCGCGCTGCGCCAGCGCCCGGACCGGGAGCGCAGTGCCGTACGCCTGCTCGCCTGGTCCTCGGTCGGGCAGGCCGGCTATCTGCTCGTCCCGATCGCGGCTGCCGGGTACACCGACGACCCGGCGCGGGCCATCGGCTCGACCGTCGCGTACGCCCTGATGTACGCCGCCGTGAACCTCGGCGCCTTCGCGGTCGCCGCGCTCGTCGCCCGGACCAGCCCCGCCAACCGCATCACCGACTATCGCGGCCTGTTCGCGTCCCGCCCGCTCGCCGCCCTCGCCATGGGCTTCTTCCTGCTCTGCCTGGCCGGGCTGCCACCGGGCATCATCGGGCTGTTCGCCAAGGTCACGGTGTTCTCGGCGGCGGTCGACGCGGGACTGGGCTGGCTGGCGGCCGTCATGGCCGTCAACGTGGCGATCGCGCTCTACTACTACCTCCAGTGGACGGCCGTCCTCTTCCGTCCGGCGGACACGGCTCCGCAGGAGAAGCCGCGCGTCCCGGCCGCGCTGACCACGGCCATCGCCGTGGCGGCGGCGGTCGGCGTGGCCCTGTCGGGAGCCCCGCAGCTCGTCCTGCGCTTCGCCTCCCACACACTGCTGTAGGGGCGCGCGTCACCCGAACGGAGCACCGGCGGTGCGCGTGCGCAAGGGAACTGGCGGACCCTGTCTGGCGTTGACCAGTTCGAAAGGTTCCACTGGTTCAAGGGTTCCCCTGCCGCACCATTTGGAGGGCGTACCGTGCACCGCCGGCACAACGGGCTCAGGACTGCCGTGCTCCTCGGGGGGCTGTCCGCGCTCATCATCGTCATCGGCAGCGTCTTCGGTCGTACGGGCCTGATCGTCGCCGTCCTCGTGGCCCTCGGCACCAACGCCTACGCCTACTGGAACAGCGACAAGCTCGCCCTGCGGGCGATGCGCGCCCGGCCGGTGAGCGAGTTCGAGGCCCCGCAGCTCTACCGCATGGTCCGCGAGCTCTCCACCACCGCCCGGCAGCCGATGCCGCGGCTGTACATCTCGCCGACCGAGGCCCCCAACGCCTTTGCCACCGGCCGCAATCCGCGCAACGCGGCGGTCTGCTGCACCGAGGGCATCCTGCGCATCCTGGACGAGCGCGAGCTGCGCGGCGTCATCGGCCATGAGCTCAGCCACGTCTACAACCGCGACATCCTCATCTCGTCGGTCGCGGGCGCGCTCGCCTCGGTGGTGATGTTCCTGGTGAACTTCGCCTGGCTGATTCCCATCGGCAGGTCCGAGGACGACGAGGGCCCCGGCCTGGTCGGCATGATCATGATCATGCTGCTGGGCCCCATCGCGGCCTCCCTCATCCAGCTCGCCGTCAGCCGCTCCCGGGAGTACGAGGCCGACGCCTCCGGCTCCCGCCTCACCGGCGACCCCCTCGCCCTCGCCTCGGCGCTGCGCAAGCTCGAGGCCGGCACCCGGCAGCTGCCCCTCCCGCCCGAGCCCCGCCTCGAGACCGCGAGCCACATGATGATCGCGAACCCGTTCCGGCCGGGCGAGGGCATGTCCAAGCTCTTCTCCACCCACCCGCCGATGGCCGAACGCATCAGCCGCCTCGAGCGGATGGCGGGGCCCGGCCGCGGCTGAGACGCCGATGGCCGCCGCACGCAACCAATGGCCTGGGCATCGCCGTCTCAGTGGCCAGAGAATCGGGCGCGTGAAAGGCTGTCACACATGAGGTTCATCCTGAATGTCATCTGGTTGGTCCTCTGTGGGCTCTGGATGGCCATCGGCTACGCCATCGCGGGCCTGATCTGCTGCATCCTCATCGTCACCATCCCCTTTGGCATCGCCTCCTTCCGGATCGCCTCCTACGCGCTGTGGCCCTTCGGCCGGACGACCGTGGAGCGGTCCGACTCCGGAGCGGGGTCCTGCATCGGCAACGTCATCTGGTTCGTGTTCGCGGGCTGGTGGCTGGCGCTGGCGCACATCGTCACGGGCATCACGCTCTGTCTGACGATCATCGGCATCCCGCTGGGTGTCGCGAACTTCAAGCTGATCCCGCTGTCGCTGATGCCGCTCGGCCGCGAGATCGTGTCGACGGAGGACGCCTACGCGGGGTACCGCTGGTAACTCCCCGGCGGAGGGGCGGATTTCGGCCAAGGTCCCGTCAATCCCTGCCAAAGGGTCGGGAGCACACCAGAGTTGGGGAGCCGCGCACCGCGCGGCGCCGCCCCGGCCGGCCGTGCGCCGGGCCCGACGGAAGGGAAACGCCCACCGTGCTCACCACCAAGCCCCGGCTGCGCGCAGCGGCCGTGACGGCGGCCGCCCTGGTCGCCGTGGGAGCGCCCACCGCGTACGCCACCCTTGGCACCGACACCGACACGGCGCCGTCCGCACAGGCCGCCGCGACCCGCGGCAAGCCGTACATCGGTACGCACCTGTACTTCGGCACCGCCCGTCCCAAGGGCGGCCCGGCCGTCACGGACAAGGAGTTCCTCGACTTCGTGTCGAAGCGCGTCACCCCGAAGTTCCCCGACGGGCTGACCATCGAGAACGCGCGCGGGCAGTGGCGGGGGCGCAACGGTGCCGTCGTGCGCGAGCGTTCGTACGAACTGACCGTGGTCTACCCGAAGTCCGAGACGAGAGTGCGGGACCGCGACATCGAGGCGATCCGCACCGCCTACAAGCGCGCCTTCGGCCAGGAGTCGGTCATGCGCGCGGACGAGGTCGAATCGGTCGACTTCTGAGGGCTGCTTCTGAGGGCTCTGCCCGTTCAGCGGGAGCCGTAGGGCAGCAGCGCCATCTCGCGGGCGTTCTTGACCGCCAAGGCGATACGGCGCTGCTGCCGCGGGGTCACGCCGGTCACCCGGCGGCTGCGGATCTTGCCCCGGTCGGAGATGAACTTCCGCAGCAGGTCGGTGTTCTTGTAGTCGATGTACGTGATGCCGGCGGCCTCGAGGGGATTGCCGCGGCGCTTGCGGCCGGCGGCTGCTCGACCGGGTGTGGGACGGCGGGACACGGCAAAGAACCTTTCAGTGGGCGAGGAACTGGTCGAAAACGGGCGGAAGCTGCTGCCAGGCGGACGGGCCGGCCGCGTACTCGGCGTCGGTGAGCAGGCAGGAGTCGAGGAGTTCCCGCAGCCCCTCGCGGTCGAGGCCGGGCGAGGTGAAGGCCAGGTGCTGGCAGCGGTCGCCGTGTTCGGGGTGCCAGTCGAGGGCGGCGGCGACGCGGCGTTCGGCCGGGACCATCTCCCAGGCGGCCTCGGGCAGGGCGGCCAGCCAGGGGCCGACGGACTCCATGCACAGCGCGCCGCCCGCGGCCTCCCAGGTCAGCAGGGTGTCGGGGCGGTCGGCGAGCCAGAACCGGCCCCTGCTGCGCGCGGCGACGCACGCGAGGTCCTCCAGCGCGGCGTAGAGCCGCTGCGGGTGGAAGGGCCGTTCGCGGTGCCAGGCGAACGTGGTCACGCCGTGGTCGTCCGCCTCCTGCGGCAGCAGCGCACAGGACGGGTGCTGCCGCGCCGCGGCCGCGGAGAGGTCGAAACCGGCCAGCAGGGCCGCACCCAGCCTGCCGTCGCCCACTCTCAGCCGGGTTGCCGTCGGCGTGAGTTGGGCGAGCAGCTCACGGTCCGTCCCGTCCGCCTCGTCCTCTCCCTCGGCGAGGGCGAGGACCGTGGGGTACTCGAGCTGCCGGGCGAAGGTGTCGGCGACCGTACGCCGGTCGGTGGGCGCGGCGGCGAGACCGCTCTCGGCGAGGTCGTCGCCGTTGGCCAGGCAGGGCAGTACGAGCGCCGGGTCGACCGCGGTGGCCACCCCGGTCAGGGCGAGTTCCTCGCCCCCGGCGACGGCGACGACGCTTGCCATCGCCTGCGGCTCGACGGAGTCCCACAGTTCGACGACGGCCAGCCGGTACGTCCCGGCCGCCGCGATCCGCAGCAGTTCGGGCACCAGGTCCTCGCGCAGCGCGCAGCAGGCGCAGTCGTTGACCAGCGGCGCGTGGCCGCTGTCGACCGGCCCGGCCAGATCCCGGACGGTGCGGTGCACCGAGCCCTGCTCCGCCGCTGACAGGTCGTGGTGCAGGACGACGGTGCCGGGCACCGTACGCAGGATCTCGTCGACCGCCGCCCGTCGTGCGTCGGCGCACAGCCCGCCGACGATCGCCACGGACAGCGGGGCCGCCGCGCCGCTCACCGGCCGTCCTGCCCGTAACGGCGCCGGAAGCGCTCGACGCGGCCGGCGGTGTCCAGGACGCGCTGGGTGCCGGTGTAGAAGGGGTGGCTCGCGGAGGAGATCTCGACGTCGATGACGGGGTAGGTGTTGCCGTCCTCCCACTCAACGGTCTTGTCACTGGTGGCGGTTGACCGGGTGAGGAAGGCGAAGCCGGCCGCGCGGTCGCGGAAGACGACGTGCCGGTACGGCGGGTGGATGCCGGGCTTCATGGGTCAGCGCTCCTCTCGGAAGTCGACGTGGCGGCCGGCGACCGGGTCGTACTTGCGCAGGGTGAGGCGGTCGGGGTCGTTGCGGCGGTTCTTGCGGGTCACGTAGGTGTAGCCGGTTCCGGCGGTGGACCTGAGCTTGATGACCGGGCGCAGTTCGTTGCGGGGCATGGCGCACAGAGTACACGGAATTGGTTATCGTTTTCATTAGCGGCTACGGTGGTGCCGGTACCGCATCGACGACCCAGGGAGGAAGAGGATGTCCGCGCACTGCCAACTCACCGGCCGGCAGCCGGGTTTCGGCCATAAGATCTCGCACTCGCACCGGCGCACCAAGCGCCGCTTCGACCCCAACATCCAGCGCAAGCGCTACTGGCTGCCGAGCGAGGGGCGTTACGTCCGGCTCAGGCTCAGCGCGAAGGGGATCAGGACCGTGGACGTGATCGGCATCGAGGCCGCCGTGGCCCGCGCCCGTGCGCGAGGGGAGAAGATCTGATGGCGAAGAAGAGCAAGATCGCCAAGAACGAGAAGCGGCGGCTGACCGTCGCCCGCTATGCCGTCCGCCGTGCCGCCCTCAAGGCGGTCATGGCCGACCCGCGCGCGTCCGTCGAGGAACGCCTCGCCGCGCAGCGCGAGTTGAGCCGCCAGCCGCGCGACGCCAGTGCCACGCGGGTGCGCAACCGCGACGCCGTCGACGGCCGCCCGCGCGGGCACTTCCGCGCCTTCGGCCTCTCGCGCGTCCGGCTGCGCGAAATGGCGCACGCGGGCGAACTGCCGGGCGTGCGCAAAAGCAGCTGGTAGCCGGGCCCTTCGGGGGAGGGCGGCCCCGCCCTCCCCCGAACAGCCCTGGAATCAGCGGTAGTTCACGAACCGCCCGCATGATCCACTGACCTGCGCTGATCCATGGAAACCCCGGTTGACGTGCGAAAACTACGTTCAGTAGTTGCCGCCGTTTTCCGGGGTCTTCCTGGGTCTTGTGCCCTGGGTGTGCCCTCGAGGGCACAGGGTGCAAAGGCTTCCCTGCCCCACTACGGGCATGGGTACCGTTCTGGGGGATGAGCCCGAACGGATGGAGCCACGATGCCCTGCCGACCGCTTGAGCACAGCAGCCCCGCCGCAGCGTGGGAGGTGCGCTGATGTTGGAAGAAGCCGAGGAAATCGGCCGCCGCGCACGCAGGGCCCGCCTGCGGCTCGGCATGCCGCAGGCCGATCTCGCCGCCGCCCTGGGCAAGTCTCAGGGGTGGGTGTCCAAGATGGAGCGCGGCCAGATCGAGATAGACCGGGTCGGCCTGCTCAACCTGCTCGCCGCCGAGCTGCACGTGCACCCCAACGACCTGATCGGTCGCCCGTACACCAGCAGCCCGGCCGAGAACCAGTGGCAGGTCGCCGCGGCCTCGATCCTGCGGGAGCTGCGCCGCTACGACCTCACGCCGGTGTTCGACGGAACGCCCCGCCCCTCTGGTGAACTGTGGCGGGAGATGACGCGCCTGCACCGGCTGCGGGACACGGCGGCCAACGTCGCGATCCTGCGCGTCTTGCCCGACCTGCTGCGCGAGGCCCGCGCGCTCGCCGAGGTGGCCACGGGCCACGAGCGCGAGGAGGCGTACGCGGTCTACGCGGTCGCCTGCAAGTTCGCCCACACCGCCGCCCACGCTCTTGGGCACCCCGAGCTCATCGCCATGGCTGCCGAGCGTGCCGTGTGGTCCGCCCGTCTGTCCGGCGACCCCGTGATGCCCTCCCTCGCCGACTGGATGCGGGTATGGGACATGTGGGCGACTGCCGACTGGGCCGACTCGCTCGCGCTGTCGGACAAGGCCCTCGCCAACATCCAGGACGACTACGACCGCGGTGCCCCGCTCGCCGTGCGCATGTGGGGTTCGCTCCAGCTTCGGGCCGCTGTATCAGCCGCACGTGCGGGGCGGCCGTCCGAAGCCGAGGACCGCATCGGATACGCGCGCAGCGCCGCCGACCGTATGCACGATCACCAGGGGCCGCCGATCTACGACCGGCACTCGGTGACGTTCTCCCCTGGCAACGTGCAGATCCACGCGATCAGCATCGCTCTGGAGACGGGCGAGCAGACCAAGGCCCTGGCCATAAACCGCCGCACCAGCCCCGAGCTGGTCGCCGCCCTCCCCGGCTCCCGTCAGGGGCACCACCACATGGACCTCGCCCGCGCGTGGCTGTGGGACGGCAACCGCGACAAGGCGCTCGCCGAACTGGAGACCGCCGAGCGGATCGCTCCCCAGCTCGTGCGCAACCACCCCATCGCCCGGGCCACGCTCCGGAGCATCGTCTACGCCGAGCGAGCCGCGACGCGGGAGAAGCTGCGGCGCATGTCCGACCGCTTCCACCTGGACGGATGAGGGCCATATTCCTCCCATTCATATTCGCCCCCTGACGCGCTCCTAGCGTCGGGGGCATGACTGGACGACCGGCCCAACCCCGTTCGTTAGGCGCCGAGTTACTTGCGGCAGCCCCCTTCTTCCCCCGGCTCGGCGACCTCGCCCGCGACACCGCCCGCGACGGGCGGATCGGCGTTGTGGTCGCCCTGCCCGGCCAGGGAGCAGCGACCTACCACCTGCGCCCGCCCGGCGGCGGCGCCGAGTGGTCCGCCCCGGCCGACGGAACCACCCTGCGACCGGTCCCGGCACAAGCCACTCACGTCACGCCCATGAAGCGGGACGCGGTCTACGACCACCGTGCGCAGCAGGGCACCGTGCCCGTCCAGATCCACTATGAGGACGGCGGTACGAGCGAGGCGCTCCTCGTCCTCACCCCCGATCAGATGGAGCTCTACCACTACCAGGTAGGGCGCATCATCGCGCTGCGCGGGAAGGCTCGTGAGGGCGCCTCATGAGCGCACGCCACGCCCACGCCGCCCGCTCGCCGCGGAGCTCTGACCCTTTGGGTCTTGTCCTGGGCTGGCTGTGGGCCCTGGGCACGCTCGTCGGGTTCGTCTGCCTCGGCGCCATTGTCGGCAACGGCCTCGGCGACAGGGGAGACACCGGGCCCGCGCTGGCTGTCCCCGATTCCGCCCCTCCGGCGGTCTAGAACTCCCCGCCCGGTCGGCTGGACACGCCCCGGCCGGGCGGGGATCACGAAGTACGTCCTACGCACCACCGAATCAAGGAGGCAAAGGACCGTGACCGTAGTTCAGGAACGTTCCGTGACCGACGCGCGAACGCTGCTCAGCGCCGACCTGCGGGCAACCCTCGCAGCCAACATCCGCGCCAAGTTCCCGGACATGACCGAGGACAAGGCGCACCGCGGCATCGGGCAGATGCTCGCCTTCCTCGCCGCGGGCGTCCACAGCTCCGTACCGCTCAGCCCATCCCCGCTCGTTGATGACTTCTGGCACGCCTTCCTGCTCCACACCAAGGCGTATCAGGACTTCTGCGCGCAGACGCTCGGGAAGTTCGTGCACCATCAGCCCGGCTTCCTCGACAAGGAAGAGCACGGTGGCGGCAAGGCCCTGCGGGTACGCACGGTGGACGCCATCACTGCCGCCGGCTTCGTGATCGACATGGAGTTCTGGCCGGAGCTGGACATCGCCGACTGCTCGCAGTGCCACGCGAACTGCCACAACAGCCCCAAGCACGCCTGACAGTTCCCTGCGCCGGTCCTCCGCTTGTGCCACGCTGTGGCCGAGCCGGGGACCGGCTTCTGTTCGCACGAGGAGAGACGCGGGTGGATCGAACGCCATGGCATGAACTCCCGCCCGCCGCACGGCACGCCGTCGAGGCGCACACGGGTCCGGTCGAGTGGGCGGAGACCGCCGACAAGGGTGTGATGTCGCCTGTTGCCTGCGTCCTGCGCACCGGTTCGGGCCGCGTATTCGTCAAGGGCATCCGGCTCGACGACCCATCGGCATGGATGTACCGCAGCGAAGCGCGGGTGACCGATCGCGCACCGCTCGCTCCGCGCCTGCTGTGGCAGGTGGAGGCGGGCGAATGGCTGCTCGTGGGGTACGAGTACGTCGACGGTCACCACCCCGATCTCTCACCCGGCTCCGCCGATCTCGCCCCGCTCGTCGACGCGCTCACCGCGATGTCTGCTGCTCCGTGGCCCGAGGCGGTGCGTAAGAAGCCGCTGCACACCCGATGGGGCGCGCTCGTCCCGGCCGGCCACGCGCACGGCCTCGAGGGCCGGGCACTCGTTCACACGGACATGTCGCCGTTGAACATGCTGGCCACGGCCGACGGGCTCGTTCTGGTCGACTGGGCGCTCGCTTGCCCGGCGCCAGACTGGGCCGACACCGCATTCACCGTGCCGCGCCTCATCCACGCAGGACACACCCCTCATCAGGCCGAAACCATCGCCCGACGGGTTCCGGCATACCGCGCGGCCTCGTCTGACGCTGTCGACACCTTCGCGCGCACCCTGCACGCGGTCTGGGAGAGCAGAGAACGGACAGACCCGCTACCGCACAGAGCGCCGCTCATCGCTGCCGCCGGAGCCTGGGTTGAGCACCGGGCTCTCGCCATGGCCTGAACCGGGATTGGAGTAGGCGGCGCTCGCGCGCGTGGGGAAGGCATCGACCGGTCGCGGCGAGTGTGTACCGGCCTCGTCTGTGGGCGCTGCGCAGCAGCAGCCGAGCGGACGATGTCAGTAGGCCGCTGTATTCGCGCGCGCCCGCGCGCAAGACACGACCGGTCGCGACGCGGACATTCAGCAGCTTCGGATGGGGACGGCGGGGACGCTATCACTGGGCTCCTCTTCCCCTTCTCCGTTCTCTGCCGCTGGGACAGAAGGGAAAGGGGTCTGAAGCGTCCCCGACGTCCCCCACGCTGGGTGGTGTAGGTGTTCCAATGGAATGAACGTGGCTCTGTGGGGGATGCTTTGTGGTGCGAAGCGCGTCCCCTGAGCGTCCCTGGCTGCCGTGAATGGCGGTACGTGTCGACCGCCC
This sequence comes from Streptomyces sp. SX-6, assembly GCF_059089585.1. Classification (NCBI taxonomy): domain Bacteria; kingdom Bacillati; phylum Actinomycetota; class Actinomycetes; order Kitasatosporales; family Streptomycetaceae; genus Streptomyces; species Streptomyces sp. SX-6. The sequence continues at coordinate 51,064 of NZ_JBTHHU010000003.1, forward strand.
CCGCCACAAGCCGGGCTCGTGTCGCACCAACCTCCGACCTAGCGTGCCTCGGTAGAATTCCCCCCCGGCTAATTGACGAGGGCCTTAAACCTGCGGAACAAGAGTGGGTACCCTTCCACCCTCGGCGGAGTCTCCGGCTCAGTTTGAGGCTGCTCCGAAGGTTTCCAATTAATGGCTTCGATTACATCAGAAACGATCTCTCGGAGATCGTTATCATCCAATGCGATGACGTACCCTCGATAATCTAGGGCCGTATCCCTGCACCTCTTCAGGAACCGATCCTTGTCGTCGAAGGAACGACAGGCGAGTATTCCAAACTGCCCCCGAAGCGGCGAGAAACGCGAAGATAGCTGATCCAGCTCTGGATTCCCCACCTCTTTCCCGTAATTCTTGCACTCGATCATTATGTACGTGGACTTGATTTTGTGGCGCCCAAGGAATCGGAAGAATCCGTCTTGAGCGACGTTCGTGTACGAGATGTCGACCCGTTTGCGCCCGTTATGTATTTCTTCTTCCAGCTCTGGCATCGTTAGAGACGGGTAAAAGAGAGCGGTGAGCAGTGCTTCGATTCGGCGGTGATACTTGCCCGCATCGGCTTTGCCTGCCGGGGTCTCAAGGACATCTGCTAGTAGCTTCTCGTAATCTGGAAGCGACGTGCGGTTGGCTTGACTGAGCTCCTCGTGCGAGATCGGTGGCGGAGCGATATTCCTCTTGATGCTCCTGTAGTTTGCGTAGACGTCAGGGCGAAGCAAAGATTCGCGTGTGATGTCAGTCTTTGAGCTCCCGTAACGCTCTTGGATGTCCCGTGCGTACACCCTCTTGCTGCCATTCTTGAGGGTTTTGACGAGGCTGCTGCTCGGGTTGTCTAGCTCCTCTGATTGAAGTGTCGGTACAAGGTGATTTCGGTAGTACTCCGCGCGCGACAGGTACATGTCTCGGCGCACTATCACCTTAGGGACCAGTAGTAGCTTATGGTTGCCAGGTATGGGGAGGCGTGTATACCCATTTTCCCACTCGAGGGTGTGGGGATTCCAGACGGGTCCGCTGGCCACGCCTTCATCGAGTGGGATTCCGAATATCGAAGCCATCTGTTGCGTGTAGGCGATAAGAGGCCCGCGGATTATGTTGGTCGTGACATCTGAGACTATGTCCCTACCCACTTTGTCGATGAAGAAGGCTGTATCTTCGAGATCCTCAATCAAGCCGGTCTGAGCGGCTTGACTTACTGCCAATTTCTCGGCAAGGAGATCACCCATCTGTCCGCCAAAGCCGCGGCCGGCACTCCTGCCTGAGGAAAATCCGAGATGGGTCTCGTTAGGCTCGCCGAGGTTCCCTAGAAGGCGCCTGGCTCGGTTTTTGTCTCCTGAGCGCACCGCATCCAGGACGCTGTCGAAAAAAGTGGTGAGCATGATGAGGCATTCCTTGCCCCAATCATCGGGTAGGTGCCTAATCATGCCCGGATCTATATAGACTGGCACGTCGTCAGTTATGTCGACATCAACAAAATCAAGAGTTCCTTGGCTTCGGCCGATTTTGTAGAACTCTGAAACTCGCACGAACCCCACCCCGCGTTCGCTAGACCTGATAGCGGACCATCTGGTCCGTCCTACCCCACTTCGCCTGGTCTGCAAACCAAGATGGAGTATGTCTGATACTCCAATCTGCTGCCTCCTCTGTAGGAACAGCCTCGGCTGCTTCGCGACCTGTGGAGGCGGAGGTCGTGGGCATCCCATCTGCGGGAAATCATCAGAGTTACCTGGCCAGGGAAAGTCCGGCCGTTGATGGCCGAGGATCACGGGTCACGACGGGGTGCGGGGGTGGGTCAGATTGCTGGGGTGTGGGTGACGGCCCACACTTTGCCGTTCTTGTTGCTGCCTGAGGTGCGTGCTACGTGGATGCCGCGGGCACGGAGCGCAGGGGCAACCTGGCGAACGCGGGCGCTGAGAACGCCGGGCGTCTTGGGCCAGCCGTCCGCGAGGCCACGCCCGTCACTGCCAAGCAGCCGGTGCAGCTCGGTCATGGTCCCTTGCCAGCCGCTGGGCGGGAAAGCGGGCGAGGCGGTCCACTCGCGCAGCGCAGCGGCGACCGGGTGACCGTCGAGGACTGTGTCGTTCAGCGCGTCCTGGGTGGCGTTGAAAGCATCGAGGCTGCGCCAGCCGGTTACGCGGTCGAGGGCGTGCAGCAGCTCGGCGAAGTCGGCCAGCCGCGGGCGCTCGGCGAGGTCGGCGGCGGCGTGGGGCAGGTCTGCCCACACGACAGCGGCGAGGTCGAGCAGCGCGCCGAGGATGCGCGGGTGTGCCTGCTCGTACGCGTTCCACAGAGCGCCTGCGGTGCGCCGCTTGTGCTTGGAGATGGGGGCGAGTTCGAGCGGCAGCATGCGCTCGGCGAGGTCGTTGCGCAGCGCACCGAGGTCGATGCCGGTGAGCAGGACGGGGCGTTGGTAGGTGAGGACGTTCACGTCATCGTCGGTGTACAGGGCGCGGGTCACCTGCGCGTCGCCTGTGACCACGCGGCAGAGGGCATCGGAGAGCCAGCCGGGCAGGCCCGAGAGGTTGTCGAGCGCGAGCACCCATCCGGCGGCGGTGGTCGGTCCGAGGTCGCGCAGAGTCTCGGGAGCCTGCCGCAGTGGCGCGCGGGCGCCCTCGATCACGCCTGCGAGCATCTGGCCCGACGTGCTCTTGCCCGTGCCTTGCTCGCCGGTGAGGTAGGCGATGGGGCGCGGGATGCCGGGGCGCAGCGCGGCCAGCAGCCAGCCAACGGCGAGCGGCAACGTCTCGGGCGTGAACGGCAGCAAGGCGGCGAACTCCTCGAGGCCCGCGCGCCAGCCGCCCGCCACCCGGTCCGGGCGCGGCAGGGGGCGAACCAGCTTGCTGCGCCGCCATATCGGTCCGGCCTCGGGGTCGGGGTAGGTCAGTGCCCACCCATCGGGAGCGAGACGCACCGACTCCCCGTCGGGGCGCCCGAGGTCGAGCCAGGACACGGCAGGGTCGTCGGGGTCCGGAGCCACGCGCAGGTACAGCTCGGTCTCGGGGACGCGCATGGCGAGAGCGTCGAGCGCGGCCAAGGCATCGGCGAGGGCCGTCTGCGAGGGCGTCCGGTTGTGCTCGGTCACGTACGCGAGCGTGAGGTGCTGGCGCAGGCTCCCGGTGCCCGTGTGGGCGGTGGCGCGCAGCGGTACGGCGATGGGCGGGCCGTCGTACGGGACGGCGTACGGGGCACCGTTGTGGTGCAGGTACCGGAAGCGGTTCTGCCCGAGCACGCGCAGCACTTCGGCCTGCGGTGGCTGGCGTTCCTGCTTCGGCGCACGCGGCTGCTCCGTGCTCGCTTCCTGCCGGGGAAAAGGGACGACGGAGCGCGCGGCGGTGGCCGGGTTGAAGGCGGGGGCGTATGTCATGCTGCGGCTCCGGAGAGAGTGCGCGGGTGCCGCTCGCCTGCGGAGAGGCCCGAGCGTATTGCCGCATCGGCTTCGTGTTCGGGCAATCCGGCGTGCCGGGCGGCGTCACGCAGGACGTCGGCGAGCTGGTCGTGCTCGAGGCGCCCCGCGGCGCACAGTGTGCCGAGGCTGAAGGCGGCGCGGTTGAGCGTGGCGTTGCGGGCGCCGGGCTGCGCCTCGGCGACCGCGCGCAGCTCGTTCTCGACGGCGACGGCAACGTACCCACTACCCACGCTGCGGGAGCGCCAGGGCAGCGCGACGCGGGGCCGCTTGGGGCGTACGCGGTGCCCTGTGCGCTCGAGGTCGCGGGCAAGCCACACGGGCAGCTCAGCGACCGTGCGGCAGTCCCCGAGCACGGTGTACGCGCCATCGCGGGTGACCGTGCCCGGCGCCACGGCGTACGACGATCCGGCGCGCACGTCCAACTGCCAGCCCAGCGCCCCCGCCTGCGGACGCCAGAACGTACCGGTGGGAGCCCGGAACCAGTAGTGAAATCCTCCCGAGGGCGTGCGCACGGTGAGGGTTTCCGGGGCGCAGCCGGGGAGCGTGGCGCGGCGTACCTCGACGAGCAGCGCAAGCACGTCGCGGCCGTCGAAGACGCTGCCCGGGACGATGTCGTTGGGCAGTTCGACGCCGGGCAGCATCCGCTCGGGGTCGGTCGGCACGTCGCCTCCGTGGCAGTCGACGTCGAGGATCACCAGTCCGGACGGCCCGGTGGCGACGCCAACCCCGGCGGTGGGTGTGCGCGCCCACCATCCGGCGATGTGGTCGGGGTCGGTGGTGGCAGCCAGCACCCCATGACAGGGGCGCCCGGCGGCGTGGCACGGGCAGGCGTGCCCGTCGTGCTCTACATAGGTGGGGTTGGGGCGCTCGGCGGTTCCGGGTGAGCAGCGGTCGCAGCCACGTACGGGCACCTTCAGCCCTGGGGCAAGAGGGTGCACCGCGTAGCCCAGGGCGGCCAGCCACTGGGCGACGCGGAGCGGATCGGGGGTCGGGATGGTCAAGCCGTCGTCGCCCTTCACGCGGCGCTGTCGATGGTCTGCGCGTCGAGCCACTGCTCGACGTCTTCCCAGCGGGCGCGAAGGTGGCGGCCGACCTTGATCAGACGGGGGCCGCCGCCGCGGTGGCTCCACTGGTAGACGGTGGCCAGCGGCACGCCGCAATAGTCGGCGAGCTCGCGTGCGGTGGCGAGCTTGCGGCGGGTTGCGTCGGCGGTGCCGAGGGCTTGGGCGCGGGGCACGATCTCACTCCTCTGTCGTTCCGACATCTGGGCTTGTCGATAAAGCTGATCTTGGGCAACCTTGCCGACGCCGCGCATCGCATGTCAATCTTGCTTACGGATTTGTCGTATCGACATAGAGGTGAGTCGTGAACAACCATCATTCGGCGAGCGACGTCGTCGCCGAACGGGTCCAAGACCTACGGAAACGCCAGGGACTCACAGCCAAGGACCTGGCCGAACGTTGCAGGTTGATCGGGGCGCCGGGGCTGACAGCGTCAGTGATCGCCAACATCGAGAGCGGCAGGCGTGACCTGCAAGGCCGACGGCGGCGGCAGGTCACCCTCGAAGAGTGGCTGATCTTGGCGCAGGCGCTGCACGTGGCGCCGATTCACCTCATGGTCCCGGTTGACGACAACGCCCGCTTCGAGCTGACTCCGGAGCCTCCGACGCCGCCGCATGGTCTCAACCGTGAGGGTGTCGGGTGGGTCCGTGAGTGGATCAGAGGCGAAGCGCCGCTGACCTTCACGAATGAGCGCATCTACCGCGCCGAGGTACCGGCAGAGGAATGGAAGTCCCGCGAGCGTCGCCAGCGAGAGGGGCACGAGGCCAACAAGAAGCTCTTGGAAGCCCTCGAAGCTGCTGGCTGGCGGCCGATGGCGAACGACGGCGCAGACCGCGAGGGGGAAGAGGCGGAGTCGAATGGCTGAGGTCTACGACCGGTGGCACAAGTCCCGTCCGTTAGACGGTGATGAGCCGTGCGCCGAGCACACCAGCAGGACGCGCAAGCTGGTGCCGAGCGGCGAGCACGGCAAGGGGAAGCGGTGGCAGGTCCGTTGGCGTGACGGCAGCGGGAAGCAGCGCAAAGAGAACTTCGACAAGCGGAGCGTGGCCGACACCCGTGCGGCCACCATCGAGGCAGACCTCGCGCGCGGCCTCTACGTCGACCCTGCCGCGGGCAAAGAGAGCTTCCGGGCGGTCGCCGAACGCTGGCGCACCTCGGCCGTTCACCGCTCGACAACGGCTTCGCGCGTCGAGCGGGCACTGCGGAATCACATCTACCCGGCGTTCGGCGATCGGCCCGTCGCCAGCATCCGCCCCTCGGAGATACAGGCGTGGGTGAAGGACCGCGCGCAGGTGCTCGCCCTGTCCACGCTCGGAGTGACCTACGCGTATCTCGTGAGCGTGCTGAACACGGCCGTACGTGATCGGATCATCGCGGTGAACCCGTGCGACGGGGTGCGCCTACCGGCAAAGCGTCGTACCGAGATCGTGCCCCTGCACCCGGACGTCGTCCGTGCCCTGATCGACGCCGCCCCGGACTGGTACCGCTCGCTCACGCTGCTCGCCGCTGCGTCCGGTCTGCGGCAAGGCGAAGTGTTCGGGCTCGAGGTCGAGCATGTCGACTTCCTGCGCCGCGAGGTGAAGGTGCAGCAACAGCTCATAACCCCCGAGCGGGGCGTGCCCTACCTCGGTGAGCCGAAGACGCACGAGAGCTATCGCACCGTGCCGCTCGCCAAGTCGGCCGTGGACGCTCTAGTGGCGCACCTCAAGCGGTATCCCGTCGCCGAGACGGAGGTCGAGGACCGTACGAACCCGCGTAGGCCACGCACGCGAAAAGCTCGGCTGTTGTTCCTCAACGAGCACAACGAACCGGTGCGGCGGGACGGTTGGGCTCACGTCTGGCGGCGGATGGTGAGCAACGCCGACAAGGCGCTCGCCGCGGCGCACGAGCGCAGGCGCGCGGCTTGGGTCAAGAAGGGGAAGCCGGAGGGCGAGGCGCCCGAACTCCTGCAAGTCCCCGAGGGGACAAGCATGCACGACCTGCGCCACTTCTACGCCTCGCTGCTGATCAAGCACCGCGAGAACGTCAAGACGGTGCAGAAGCGGCTCGGCCACGCCAAGCCGTCGATCACGCTGGACACTTACACACACTTGTGGCCCGACGACGAGGACACAACGAGGGCAGCCGTCGAGGAAGTCCTCGGCGATGTGCCCCCGTTGTGCCCTCCCCGGCGCGCCTACGGTGCATAAGTGCAGGTCAGGGCAATCCGTCAGCGGTAGTTGACGAACTGAAGCGCGAAGTCCAGGTCCTTGCCCTTGAGCAGCTGCTGGACCGCCTGCAGGTCGTCGCGGCTCTTGGAGGAGACGCGCAGCTCGTCGCCCTGCACCTGCGCCTTGACGCCCTTCGGGCCCTCGTCGCGGATGATCTTGGCGACCTTCTTCGCGTTCTCCTGGGAGATGCCCTCCTCGAGCGAGGCGAAGATCTTGTACTCCTTGCCGGAGGCCTGCGGCTCACCCGCGTCCAGGGCCTTCAGCGAGATGCCGCGCTTGATGAGCTTGGACTGGAAGACGTCGAGAATCGCCGCAACCCGCTCCTCGGAGTTGGCACGCATCTCGATCTTCTCGCCGGACCAGGCGATCGAGGCCCCGACGTTCTTGAAGTCGTAGCGCTGCGAGATTTCCTTGGCGGCCTGGTTGAGGGCGTTGTCGACCTCCTGCCGCTCGACCTTCGAGACGATGTCGAAACTGGAGTCGGCCATATTGAGTTGGCTCCTCGTGCGTAGATCCATCAGGGGGTGCGGCGTGTGATCCCCGGGCTTGGCGGGGCGGGCCGCCCCGTCAGCCTAGTCACCCCGGGCCCGATCGAGGGGCTGCGAATCGAGTGGCGAAGCACCCCTGGTCATCGGGTATGGTTTACGACGTTGCCACGGAGCGACTCGAAAGAGATTCCGAGGCAGCACCACCCATGGCGGTGTGCCCGAGTGGCCAATGGGAGCGGACTGTAAATCCGTCGGCTTAGCCTACCCAGGTTCGAATCCTGGCGCCGCCACAGGAGTGAAGAGGCCCCTGACCTTTCCGGTCAGGGGCCTCTTCGTTGTCTTCAGTCCACAACAGCCCGCACCGCGTCCGCCACCGGGGTGTCGCCGCCGATGAGCTCCAGCGTGCGGCCCGCCGTGCCCGGTTCGTCCAGCAGCGCCGCCAGCACCGCCGCCACGTCGTCGCGGGAGACCGCGCCGTGCCCCGTGGACTCGGCCAGCCGCACCAGGCCGGTGCCGGGGTCGCTGGTGAGCCGGCCCGGGCGCAGGACCGTCCAGTCCAGGCCCGGCCGGGCGCGGACGTTGGCGTCCGCGGCGGCCTTGGCGTGCAGGTACGCCGCGAAGACCGGGTCCGTGCCCGGGGGCGGCTCGCGGTCGGCGCCCATCGACGAGACCACGACGAAGCGCCGTACGCCCGCGGCCTCGGCCGCGTCCGCGAACAGCGTGGCCGCGCCGCGGTCGACGCTGTCCTTGCGGTCGATGCCGCTGCCCGGCCCCGCGCCGGCCGCGAAGACGGCGGCGTCCGCGCCCTCGAGGTGCCGGGCCACGTCCCCGACCGACGCCGACTCCAGGTCGCAGACGACCGGTTCGGCACCCGCCGCGAGCAGGTCCCCGGCCTGCCCGGCCCGGCGGATGACGCCGGCCACCTCGTCACCGCGTGCGGCGAGCAACCGCTCCAGCCGCAGCGCGATCTGGCCATGTCCACCTGCGATCACGATGCGCATGGTCCGACCGTAACGCCGAAGGCGGCGTCAGGCCGGTTCGGAGCCGCGCGGCGACTGCCGGGGCAGGTCGAGCGCCACCGAGCCCGGTACGTGCCGGTACTCCCGTACCGCGCTCGTACGGGCCACCACCCGCCCCCGGTGCACGACCAGGCGGCTGTACCCGAGCGACAGGGCCCCCGCGATCCCGCCGCCCCGCACGGCCAGCAACTCCGCCGGGAAGCCCGGCTCGAGCCGTACCTCCGCCAGCCCCATCGCGGCCCGCGCCCGCGCGCTCACGGCCTCGTACGCCTCCTCCGGGCTCAGCTCCCCGTGCGAGGCCAGCAGGTAGGCGGCCTCCAGCGGGTCGCCGCGCCCCACGGGGTTGGCCGCGTCCCGTACCGCCCCGCTGCCCGCCGCGACCCGCACCCCGGCGGCCCGCAGCAGGCGTACGGGCGCGCAGTGCGCCGCGCCCACCCGCCCGCACCGGCCCGGACCGGCCGCGCCGCAGTCGCCCTGCGGCAGGCACACGACCGTCACCCCGGCCGCCGCGAGCTGCTCGGCCGCCCGTGCCGCCACCTCGTGCGGCAGCCGGCCCAGCCCGCCGCACGGCCCGAGGGTCACGCCCGGGCGCAGCCCGCCGGCCATCGCGGCGAGCCGGGCCAGCCGGGCGGGGTCGGCGGCGTCCGTGTGCAGGTCGACGGCGCAGCCGTGCTCGGCGGCGACCTCGATGACGGTCTCCGCGTAGCCCGTCGGGTCCGGGTCGAGGTCGGGGCAGCCGCCGATCGCGGTCGCGCCCATCTTCACCGCGTCCCGCAGCATGGCCAGCCCGTCGGCCCCGGCCGCCCCCGTGAGCAGCCGGGGCATCGCGACGGCGGTGAGGTCGGTGAGCTCGCGCAGTACCCGGCGTGCCTGCAGCACGGCCTCCAGCGAGCCCAGCCCCTGCACGTCGCCGATCCGTACGTGGGTGCGCAACGCGGTGGTGCCGTGGCCGAGTTGGAGCAGTGCGGACTCGGTGGTCCGGCGCAGGACCTCCTCCTGCCCGTACGGGACCGGGCCGCCGAGGTCGGCCGTCAGCGCCGTGTCGCAGTGCGCGTGCGGTTCGGCGGGGGCGGGCAGCAGCAGATAGCCGGCGAGGTCGCAGCGGGCGCCGGGGGCCAGGCTGCCGGCGGTGCCGACGGCCTCGATGCGTCCACCGCTGAGCCGTACGTCCACGGTGCGGCCGTCCGGGAGGTGGGCGCCGGACAGCACCAGGGGGTTCTCGCCGGGGCCGCCGCCGGGGGGCGTGGTGGCGTCGCCGTCGGGGTTTCTCGCGGGCTGCGGCTGGTTGTCGGGCATGGAGCTCCCTACGGGGCCGGGGCAGGCATTCACGCAGCGTGGTCCGAGCCTAGGCCGCGCACGGAGCGGGTTCGCGCAAGCAGGCGACGTACGGCGAATAGTCGTACCGGTGTGGTCGGCGGGGCGGGTGGGGAAGCCCTGGTGAGGGGTGCGGCCATACGGATTTCACCTTCGGCCGCAGAGCGTGTAATGTCTTCCTCGCTCGCCCCAATAGCTCAGTCGGCAGAGCGTCTCCATGGTAAGGAGAAGGTCAACGGTTCGATTCCGTTTTGGGGCTCTGGTGTGAGAGGCCTCCCGTCCTCGGACGGGGGAATCTCCCGCACCGCAGCGGTGTAGCTCAGTCGGTAGAGCAAGCGGCTCATAATCGCTGTGTCACCGGTTCAAGTCCGGTCACCGCTACACACAGTAGCCGATTGTGGGGTCGGTCCTCCGATCGGCTACTCTTTTCTGCGTTATTTCCGTCCATTCCGTCAAGGAGCACTCACGTGGCTGCCACCGACGTCCGCCCGAAGATCACGCTGGCCTGCGTGGAGTGCAAGGAGCGGAACTACATCACCAAGAAGAACCGGCGTAATGACCCGGACCGTCTTGAGATGAAGAAGCACTGCCCGCGTTGCAACGCGCACACCGCGCACCGCGAAACGCGATAAACACACAGGCTCGTACATGAGGCCGTCCCCGGTTCCTGGGGGCGGCCTCGTGGCGTATATCCAGCCAGGTATCCAAGCCAGGACAGCCAGGGAGGTGCCGAGCCGATGGCGCTCGACCAGTCCTTCGTCGGACGGACGTATCCGGCCACCGAGCCTTATGAGGTGGGCCGGGAGAAGATCCGTGAATTCGCCGAGGCCATCGGTGACGGGAATCCGGCGTACACCGATCCCGAGGCCGCCAAGGCGCTCGGCCACCTCGATGTGATCGCTCCGCCGACCTTTGTGTTCGCGATCACCTACCGGGCCGCCGGGCAGGTGATCCAGGACCCGCAGCTGGGGCTGGACTACAGCCGGGTCGTCCACGGCGACCAGAAGTTCGCCTACACCCGCCCGGTGCGGGCCGGTGACGTGCTGTCGGTCACGTCGACGATCGAGCGGATCAAGACGATGGCGGGCAGCGATTTCCTGACGGTCCGTGGTGACGTCCACGACCGGGACGGCGAGCACGTTGTGACCGTTCACACGATGCTGGTGGCGCGTGCCGCCGAGGAGGCGTGATGGCTGCCCGGGTTTCCTATGACGATGTCGAGGTCGGCACCGAACTGCCCGCGCGGACGTTCCCGGTGACCCGCGCGACGCTGGTGCGCTACGCGGGCGCCTCGGGCGACTTCAATCCGATCCACTGGAACGAGAAGTTCGCCAAGGAGGTCGGGCTGCCGGACGTCATCGCACACGGCATGTTCACGATGGCCGAGGCGGTCCGCGTCGTGACCGACTGGACCGGTGACCCCGGTGCGGTGACCGAGTACGGCGTGCGCTTCACCAACCCGGTCGTCGTGCCCAACGACGACGAGGGCGCGGTCATCGAGGTCAGCGGCAAGGTCGCGGCCAAGCTGGAGGACCGCAAGGTCCGCGTGGACCTGGTCGCCACGAGCGGGGGCCAGAAGGTGCTGGGCATGTCCCGCGCCGTGGCCAGGCTGGCCTGACCCGCTCCTCGTTGACGGGTTGGTTATTGATCGCTAACTTACTTCTCATGCCCAGAATGAGTGCGGAGGAGCGGCGCGAGAGCGTCGTCCGTGCGGCGATCGCGGAGTTCGCCCACGGCGGGTACGACGGCACCTCCACGGAGTCCATCGCCCGCCGTGTCGGCGTCTCGCAGCCGTACCTCTTCCGCCTCTTCCCGGGCAAGCAGGCGATCTTCCTGGCGGCCGTCGAGCGCTGCATGCAGCAGATCGGGCGGACCTTCGAGGAGGCGCTCGAGGGCGTGCCGCCGGAAGAGACCAAGCACGCCATGGGCTGTGCGTACGAGCAGCTGATCGCCCGCGATCCCGACACCCTCCTGATGCTGCTGCAGATGTGCGTCGCGGTGGCATCCGCCGAGGCCGCGGGCGACACGGAGTTCGGCCGCACGATCCGGGCCGGCTGGATGGGGCTCTGGGACCAGATCCATCTGGCGCTGGGCGCGGAGGAGGGCGCGGCGTCCCGGTTCATGGCCCACGGCATGCTGCTCAACACCCTGGTCTCGCTGGGTTTCCCCACCGATCACAAGGTGTGGGCGGGTCTCAGCGCAGACCACTGACGGTGCCGGACGGCTGCCCGGGATTCTTTCCGTCCAAGAAAGTTAGTGACCAATAAATAATTAAGGGGGAGCAGTGAAAGAACGCCAAGGCACCTGGGCCTTGATCATCAGCAGCATCGCCGGCTTCATGGCGGCCCTGGACAACCTCGTGGTCACCACCGCGCTGCCGTCCATCCGCGCCGACCTCGGGGGAGGGCTCGAGGACCTCGAGTGGACGGTCAGCGGCTACACGCTGACCTTCGCGGTCCTGCTCATGACCGGCGCGGCCCTGGGCGACCGCTTCGGCCGGCGCCGGCTGTTCCTCGTCGGCGTCGCGATCTTCACGGCGGCCTCGGCGGCCGCCGCGCTCTCGACCGGGATCGGCGCCCTGATCGCCGCGCGCGCCGTCCAGGGGGTCGGCGCCGCGATCATGGCACCGCTCGGTATGACGTTGCTCACCGTGGCCACCCCGCCCGAGCGCCGCGGCGCGGCGTTCGGCATCTGGGGCGCGGTCAACGGCCTCGCCGTGGCCGGCGGCCCGCTCATCGGCGGCAGCCTCACCGAGCACATCTCCTGGCACTGGATCTTCTGGCTCAACGTCCCGCTCGGCCTGCTCCTGCTGCCGCTGGCCCGGCTGCGGCTGACGGAGTCGTACGCACCGGACGCCCGCCTGGACGTACCCGGAACGCTCCTGGTCAGCGGCGGTCTGTTCGGCATCGTCTTCGGCGTGGTGAACGTGCACGCCCACGGCTGGACCGGTGGTCGCGTCCTCACCGGCCTCATCGCGGGCGCCGTGCTGATCGTCGGCTTCATCTGGCACGGCATACGCAACAAGAAGCCCATGCTCCCCATGAGGCTCTTCCGCAGCCGGGCCTTCAGCGGCATCAACGCCGCCGGTCTGCTGATGTTCCTCGGCATGTTCGGCTCGATCTTCCTGCTGAGCCAGTTCTTCCAGGGAGTCAGCGGGTACTCGCCCACCGAGGCGGGGCTGCGGATGCTGCCGTGGACGGGCATGCCGATGATCGTCGCGCCGGTCGCGGGCCGGCTCGCCGACCGGATCGGCGGCCGGGCCGTGGTCGTCACCGGCCTGGCGCTCCAGGCCCTGGGCCTGACCTGGTACGCGCTGATGATCACGGCGGACGTCTCGTACGCCTCCCAGCTGCCCGCGCTGATCATGAGCGGCGTGGGCATGGCGCTCTACTTCGCGCCGTCCTCGGCGCTCCTCATGGCCAGCGTCGGCCCGGCGGAGCAGGGCATCGCCTCCGGGGCGAACAGCGCGCTGCGCGAGGTCGGCGGGTCGCTGGGCATCGCGGTCCTCGGCTCGGTCTTCGCGGCGCAGGGTGGGTACGGCTCGCCCCAGCAGTTCGTGGACGGGCTCACCCCGGCGCTGTGGATCGGCGCGGCGGCCGTCGCCGCGGCCGCAGTGGCGGCGGCGGTCATCCCTCGCGGGACGGGGGCGGTACGGGCGGTTCACGACCGCTCACGGGAGCCGGAGCCGGCGTCCCGGTAGTGCGCGCACGGTGCGGCGCCGTGGGTGGGCACGCCCCTTCGGGGCGTGATCGCACCCTCCCGCGCCACCCGTTGCCCGGTACCGCAGGGCTGAGCTCTCCCGCAGGGGCCGGGCGCCGTCGGCGGCCGACCGGGCTCACCCACCGCCCCCGGGCCGAGCGCCGCGCCCCCGTACCCTAGGGCGGGTGCAGGAACTCCACGACGCCCCCCTCGCCCCCCTGACCACCTTCCGGCTCGGCGGCCCGGCCGCCCGCCTGGTGACGGCCACCACCGACGACGAGGTGGTCGCGGCCGTGCGCGAGGCGGACGCGGCCGGCACCCCGCTCCTGGTCATCGGTGGCGGCAGCAACCTGGTGATCTCGGACAAGGGCTTCGCGGGGACCGCCCTGCGCATCGCCACCACCGGCTTCGACCTCGACGGCACCCGCCTCACCCTCGCCGCCGGCGAGAACTGGTCCGACGCCGTGGCCCGCACCGTGGAGGCGAGCCTGGCCGGCGTCGAGTGCCTCGCCGGGATCCCCGGCTCCGCGGGCGCCACCCCGATCCAGAACGTCGGCGCGTACGGCCAGGAGGTCTCCCAGACGATCACCGAGGTGACCGTCTACGACCGCCGTGCCGACGAGGTCGTCACCATCCCGGCCGCGGAGTGCGCGTTCTCCTACCGCCACAGCCGCTTCAAGCAGGACCCCGCCCGCTACGTCGTCCTGCGCGTCGTCTTCGGCCTGGAGGACGCGGGCGGCCTCTCCGCGCCGGTCCGCTACCCCGAGACGGCCCGGGCGCTGGGCGTCTCGGCGGGCGACCGGGTCCCGGCCGCGACGGCCCGCGAGACGGTGCTCAAGCTGCGCGCGGGCAAGGGCATGGTCCTCGACCCGGAGGACCACGACACCTGGTCCGCGGGCTCGTTCTTCATGAACCCGGTCCTCACCGAGGAGCAGCTCGCCGCCTTCCTGGCCCGCGCGGCGGACCGGCTCGGCCCGGACGTCAGCCCGCCCGCCTACCCGGCCGGCGATGGCCTGACGAAGACCTCCGCGGCCTGGCTGATCGACAAGGCGGGCTTCACCAAGGGCTACGGAAGTGGCCGGGCCCGTATCTCGGGCAAGCACACGCTCGCCCTCACCAACCGCGGCGGAGCCACCACCGAGGAGCTCCTCGCCCTGGCCCGCGAGGTCAGGGACGGCGTCCGGGACGCCTTCGGGGTGACGCTGGTCAACGAGCCGGTGACGGTCGGCGTCAGCCTCTAACCAGCCACTAGCCACTCGTCGATCCCGGCGAGCAGCCGCCGCCGCGCGTCCTCGGGCGCCTGGGACGCCCGGACCGACTGCCGTGCCAGCTCGGCCAGTTCGCCGTCCGTGAAGCCGTGGTGCTCGCGGGCCAGCTCGTACTGCGCGGCGAGGCGGGAGCCGAAGAGCAGCGGGTCGTCGGCGCCGAGCGCTATCGGCACACCGGCGTCGTACAGCACCCGCAGCGGCACCTCCTCCGGCTTCTCGTAGACGCCGAGGGCGACGTTCGAGGACGGGCACACCTCGCACGTGACGCCGCGCTCGGCGAGCCTGCGCAGCAGGCGGGGGTCCTCGGCGGCGCGTACGCCGTGCCCGATGCGCCCGGCGTGCAGGTCGTCGAGGCAGTCCCGCACGCTGCTCGGCCCGGACAGCTCGCCGCCGTGCGGAGCGGCGAGCAGGCCGCCCTCCCGCGCGATCTCGAAGGCGCGGTCGAAGTCACGGGCGAGCCCGCGCCGTTCGTCGTTGGAGAGCCCGAAACCGACGACCCCGCGGTCGGCGTAGCGCACCGCGAGCCGGGCGAGCGTACGGGCGTCCAGCGGGTGTTTGACGCGGTTCGCGGCGACGAGAACGCGCATCCCGAGCCCGGTGTCCCGGGAGGCGCGGTCGACGGCGTCCAGGATGATCTCGAGCGCGGGGATCAGCCCGCCCAGCCGGGGCGCGTACGAGGTCGGGTCGACCTGGATCTCCAGCCAGCCGGAGCCGTCGCGCACGTCCTCCTCGGCGGCCTCGCGCACGAGCCGCTGGATGTCCTCGGGAGAGCGCAGGCAGGAGCGGGCGATGTCGTACAGCCGCTGGAAACGGAACCAGCCGCGCTCGTCCGTGGCCCGCAGCCTGGGTGGTTCGCCGCCGCTGAGCGCCTCGGGCAGGTGCACCCCGTACTTGTCGGCGAGCTCGAGCAGGGTCGAGGGCCGCATGGAGCCGGTGAAGTGCAGGTGCAGATGGGCCTTGGGCAGCAGCCGGACGTCGCGAACGTTCTCCATTCCCGGATCCTGCCGCAGCAATGTCACAAGCGGAAGACGCTTACCCGATCGGGGCCCGGCCCGAAAGCAAAAGCGGGGTCCCGGCTGCCCGGAACCCCGCTCACGCACATCGTCAGTCGCGGGCCTCGGCCAGCAGCTTCTGGATCCGGGAGACGCCCTCGACGAGGTCCTCGTCACCCAGCGCGTACGACAGGCGCAGGTAGCCGGGGGTGCCGAACGCCTCGCCGGGGACGACCGCGACCTCGGCCTCCTCCAGGATCAGCGCGGCCAGCTCCACGGACGTGGCGGGCCGCTTGCCGCGGATCTCCTTGCCGAGCAGGGCCTTCACCGAGGGGTAGGCGTAGAACGCGCCCTCGGGCTCGGGGCAGACGACGCCGTCGATCTCGTTGAGCATGCGCACGATCGTGCGGCGGCGGCGGTCGAAGGCGGTCTTCATCTCCTCGACGGCCTCGAGGCCGCCCGAGACGGCGGCCAGGGCGGCGACCTGGGCGACGTTGCTCACGTTGGACGTGGCGTGCGACTGGAGGTTGGTCGCGGCCTTGACGACGTCCTGCGGGCCGATGACCCACCCGACGCGCCAGCCCGTCATGGCGTACGTCTTGGCCACGCCATTGACGACGATGCACTTGTCCCGCAGCTCGGGCACGACGACCGGCAGCGACGAGAACTCGGCGTCGCCGTACACCAGGTGCTCGTAGATCTCGTCCGTCAGCACCCACAGGCCGTGCTCGGCGGCCCAGCGGCCGATCTCCTCGACCTGGGCGCGCGGGTAGACGGCGCCGGTGGGGTTGGAGGGGGAGACGAACAGCAGGACCTTCGTACGCGAGGTACGGGCGGCCTCGAGCTGCTCGACACTGACGCGGTAGCCGGTGGTCTCGTCCGCGACGACCTCCACCGGGATGCCGCCGGCGAGCCGGATGGACTCCGGATAGGTGGTCCAGTACGGGGTGGGGACGATGACCTCGTCACCCGGGTCGAGGATCGTGGCGAACGCCTCGTAGATGGCCTGCTTGCCGCCGTTGGTGACGAGCACCTGGGAGGCCTCGACCTCGTAACCGGAGTCGCGCAGCGTCTTCGCGGCGATGGCGGCCTTGAGCTCGGGGAGCCCGCCGGCCTGCGTGTAGCGGTGGTACTTCGGGTCGTGGCAGGCCGCGGCGGCGGCCTCGACGATGTAGTCGGGCGTGGGGAAGTCGGGCTCGCCCGCGCCGAAGCCGATGACCGGGCGACCGGCGGCCTTGAGGGCCTTGGCCTTGGCGTCCACGGCGAGGGTCGCGGACTCGGAGATCGACCCGATGCGGGCCGAGACCCGGCGGTCGGTGGGGGCCTGGACGGCGGGGAAGGGGGACGTGGCATCGGTCATGGGGAAATGGTCCCAGACCCCGCGCGGGGGGCGCGCGGCGGTTTTCGGGAGGCCCGTCAGCCGTATCTGTTCGACGACGGCCGCCGGAGCACGTACACTCATGCGTCGTTGGCCCCTCACAGGCGACTTCGTCCCGAGCACACCGTGCTTCCGGGCGGATGCGGTAGGTTGGGGGAACCACAAAGGGTCGTAGCTCAATTGGTAGAGCACTGGTCTCCAAAACCAGCGGTTGGGGGTTCAAGTCCCTTCGGCCCTGCTACACGCATTCATCGTCACCAGGGTGCGTGCGCGCGTACGTACAGATGCACCGCCGTGCGGCTCCACCGGGCGCGGCACGGCCACGACCCGGATTCAGGTGAGGACGTAGTGACGGAAGCCCTGGGCTCCACCGCGACGCCTGAGAGCGGTCGTCCCGAGGACGAGGTGGCCGTCAGCAAGGGCCGCCGTGGCGGCAAGCGCGGCAAGAAGGGCCCGCTGGGCCGGCTGGCGCTGTTCTACCGCCAGGTCGTCGCCGAGCTCCGCAAGGTCGTCTGGCCCACCAGGAGCCAGCTGTCGACGTACACCACCGTCGTGATCGTTTTCGTTGTCATCGTCATCGGACTGGTGACCGTGATTGACTATGGGTTCAACAACGCCGTCAAGTACGTCTTCGGCTGAACCCGCGCGTAAGGCGGCCTCCGGTGGAGGTTCGCCTCTTCGCTCGTTCCACCCCTTGAAGACCAGGAAGAAGCAGCCACGTGTCTGACCCGAACCTGAACGACGCCGCCGAGCCCGTCGAGTCGGCGGAAGCGGCCGACATCGAGGCCGCGGCTGCCTCGGCCGAGGTCGAGGGCGACGCTGCGGCTTCTGACGAGCAGGGCATGCAGGAGATCGTCGAGAACGCCGACGGCGCCGACGAACTCGACGCCGAAGAGGCCGCCGCCGGTGAGCCGGCCGAGGAGGCCGCGCTCCACATCGAGGGCGACGAGGCCATCGAGGCCGAAGAGGCCGAGGCCGAGGAGCTCCCCGTCGAGGCCGAGCCCGTCGACCCCGTCGCCGCGCTCCGCGACGAGCTGCGCGGCCTGCCGGGCGAGTGGTACGTCATCCACACCTACGCGGGTTACGAGAACCGCGTGAAGACCAACCTCGAGCAGCGCGCCGTCTCGCTGAACGTCGAGGACTACATCTTCCAGGCCGAGGTGCCGCAGGAAGAGGTCGTCCAGATCAAGAACGGCGACCGCCGCACCGTCCGCCAGAACAAGCTCCCCGGCTACGTCCTGGTGCGCATGGACCTGACGAACGAGTCGTGGGGCGTCGTCCGCAACACCCCGGGCGTCACCGGCTTCGTGGGCAACGCCTACGACCCGTACCCGCTGACCCTGGACGAGATCGTCAAGATGCTCGCCCCGGAGGCCGAGGAGAAGGCCGCCCGCGAGGCCGCCGAGGCCGAGGGCAAGCCGGTCCCGGCCCGCAAGGTCGAGGTCCAGGTGCTGGACTTCGAGGTCGGCGACTCGGTCACGGTCACCGACGGTCCGTTCGCGACGCTCCAGGCGACGATCAACGAGATCAACGCCGACTCGAAGAAGGTCAAGGGCCTCGTCGAGATCTTCGGCCGCGAGACCCCGGTCGAGCTGAGCTTCGACCAGATCCAGAAGAACTGATCGACAAGCGTCCGAGAGGCCAGGCCCGATGGGTCTGGCCTCTCGGTTTTTGGTCCGGCCGCGATACCCGTTATCGTGGTGCGGTATGCCTGCGCGCAGTGTGCTCAGGCAAAAAAACTCTCACTAGGACCCGGAGAGAGCAATGCCTCCCAAGAAGAAGAAGGTCACGGGGCTTATCAAGCTCCAGATCAAGGCCGGCGCCGCCAACCCGGCTCCGCCGGTCGGCCCCGCGCTGGGTCAGCACGGCGTCAACATCATGGAGTTCTGCAAGGCCTACAACGCCGCGACCGAGTCGCAGCGTGGCATGGTCGTGCCGGTGGAGATCACGGTCTACGAGGACCGTTCCTTCACCTTCGTCACCAAGACTCCGCCGGCCGCGAAGCTGATCCTCAAGGCCGCGGGCGTGGAGAAGGGCTCCGGCGAGCCGCACAAGACCAAGGTCGCCAAGATCACCGAGGCGCAGGTCCGCGAGATCGCCACCACCAAGATGCCCGACCTGAACGCCAACGACCTGGACGCCGCCGCGAAGATCATCGCCGGCACCGCCCGTTCCATGGGCGTCACGGTCGAGGGCTGATCAGCCCCCTGAACCACCAGTGGCAGGGCCAGCGCCGGCCCGGACCACGACTCCACGCTCAACCCAAGGAGCAGAAGTGAAGCGCAGCAAGGCTCTCCGCACTGCGGACGCCAAGGTCGAGGCGGAGCGGCTCTACGCCCCGCTCGAGGCCGTTCGTCTCGCCAAGGAGACGTCCACCATCAAGTTCGACGCGACCGTCGAGGTTGCCTTCCGTCTGGGCGTCGACCCGCGCAAGGCCGACCAGATGGTCCGTGGCACCGTGAACCTTCCGCACGGCACCGGTAAGACCGCCCGGGTCCTGGTCTTCGCGACCGGCGACCGTGCCGAGGCCGCGCGTGCCGCGGGCGCCGACATCGTCGGTGCCGACGAGCTCATCGACGAGGTCGCCAAGGGCCGTCTGGACTTCGACGCCGTCGTCGCCACCCCGGACCTCATGGGCAAGGTCGGCCGCCTCGGCCGCGTGCTCGGTCCCCGTGGTCTGATGCCGAACCCGAAGACCGGCACGGTCACCCCGGACACGGCCAAGGCCGTTACGGAGATCAAGGGCGGCAAGATCGAGTTCCGAGTCGACAAGCACTCGAACCTCCACTTCATCATCGGCAAGGTCTCGTTCGACGACGCCAAGCTGGTGGAGAACTACGCCGCGGCGCTGGACGAGATCCTTCGTCTGAAGCCGTCGGCCGCCAAGGGCCGCTACATCAAGAAGGCGACCCTCAGCACCACCATGGGCCCCGGCATCGCCGTGGACTCGAACCGCACCCGCAACCTCCTGTCCGAGGACGAGACCGTCTGAGTCCCGTAGCGAGCGCGTAAGCACGTGGGCCGGGCCCCGCACCTTCTGGTGCGGGGCCCGGCCTCGTTGCGCTACGTTCCTCTCCAGTGGCTCGAAGAGAATTTCGGGCAAACAGGCTTTCAAGGGGGATGGGGATGACGGGGAAGACAGTTCGTCGTGTGTGTGCGGCTGCTGCCGCGGCGCTCGCACTGACCTCGGTGGCCGCCTGCGGCGGGGGTGACGACAAGAGCGACAAGAAGACCTCGGACAGCGCCTCCTCCGCGGCCAAGGGCGGCCAGGGCGACACCGGGGGCTCCGCGGTCGCACAGGCGATCAGCGCGCTGAACAAGGCCGTGACCGCCACCAACGGCGCCCACTCGGCCAAGGTCGAGGGCTCCACGACCATGGGCACCGTCGGCGCCATGAACATGAAGGGCGCCATCGACTGGCAGAGCGGCATCCAGGGCGACATCACGATCACCGGTGCCGGCGGCCCGATGAGCGAGCTCATGAAGGCCAAGGGCGGGGACGCCGGGATGCACGCCCGCTACCTGTCCGACGCCTACTACGTGAACATGGGCGACGCGATGGCCGGCCGGCTGGGCGGCAAGCACTGGATCAAGTACGACTACGACTGGATGGCCAAGAAGCTGGGCCCGTCGGGTGCGTACCTGAAGGACCAGATGCAGAACAACAACCCCACCCGCTCGGTCCAGCTGATGATCGGCTCCGGTGACGTGCGCAAGGTCGGCACGGAGGACGTACGCGGCGTCAAGGCCACGCACTACTCCGGCACCGTGGACGTGGCCAAGGTGGCCGAGAAGCAGTCCTCCCTCGGCAAGGACCAGCTCGACCAGCTCAAGCGCCAGCTCGAGCAGTCGGGCGCCACCAGCGAGCAGATCGACCTGTGGGTGTCGGACGACAACCTGCTGGTGAAGAAGACCGAGAAGGCCGACGGCAAGACCGGCAGGATGGACTCCACGGTCTACTACTCGGACTACGGCACCAAGGTCGCGGCCGAGGCCCCGTCCGCCGACGACACCGTGGACGCCGCGAAGATGATGCCCGGCAACAGCTGACCGACAGCCCGATTTGCCTGAACGCGGGCCGTTCACGTAGCGTATGCGAGAAGCCAAAGACCGCTGGTTGCTTCCGCGTGCGAACCGTGCACGGGGAGGCCGAAGGATCCGCTAGCTGCGGACGGCCCGCGCAGGTGAATCGTGGATGAATCTCCCGGACTTTCCGTCCGGTCGAGTTACGCCCCGTGCGCCTGCGCCGGGGCGTTTGTTTTGCCCAGCCCCTTCTGAGCGGTCCTCATCACCCGGAAGGAGGCCGAGGCTCATGGCGAAGACCGAGAAGGTCGGAGCTGTGGCGGAGATCACGGATCTGTTCCGTAACTCCAGCGCCGCAGTTGTGACCGCGTACCAGGGTCTTTCCGTGGCGCAGACCAAGACGCTGCGTCGTTCGCTCGGTGACAACGCTCAGTACCGAGTGGTGAAGAACACGCTGACCAAGATCGCGGCCAATGAGGCCGGGATCCCGTCGCTGGACGAGCACCTTGTTGGCTCGACGGCGGTCGCCTTTGTGACCGGTGACCCGGTCGAGGCGGCGAAGGGTCTTCGTGACTTCGCCAAGGAGAACCCCGCTCTCGTCATCAAGGGCGGTGTCCTTGACGGCAAGGCGCTGTCTGCCGACGAGATCAAGAAGCTTGCGGACCTCGAGTCCCGCGAGGTTCTGCTCAGCAAGCTGGCCGGTGCCATGAAGGGCAAGCAGTCCCAGGCTGCCTCGCTCTTCCAGGCGCTGCCGACGAAGCTCGTCCGCACCGTGGACGCTCTTCGCGCCAAGCAGGCCGAGCAGGGCGGTGCCGAGTAATTCGGCTCGCACATTGATCGCCGCTGCCTGAAGCGGTGATCACAGCGGGCCTGTACAGCCCGCCGACAGGTACATCCCGGCACCAGCCGACTTAGTGGAAGGACGCCAATCATGGCGAAGCTGACCAAGGACGAGCTGCTCTCGCAGTTCGAGGACATGACCCTCATCGAGCTGGCCGAGTTCGTCTCCGCCTTCGAGGAGAAGTTCGACGTCACCGCCGCCGCTGCCGCGCCGGTCGTCGTTGCCGGTGCCGCCGGTGGCGCCGCTGCCGCCGAGGTCGAGGAGAAGGACGAGTTCGACGTCATCCTCACCGGCGCCGGCGACAAGAAGATCCAGGTCATCAAGGTCGTGCGTGAGCTGACCTCCCTGGGCCTGAAGGAGGCCAAGGACCTCGTCGACGGCACCCCGAAGCCGGTCCTCGAGAAGGTCGCGAAGGACGCCGCCGAGAAGGCCGCCGAGGCCCTCAAGGGCGCTGGCGCCTCCGTCGAGGTCAAGTGATCTCTGGGAGTCACCTGACTCCCGGCATCACATTCCAAAGGCGATCACCCATGCGGGTGGTCGCCTTTGGGCGTTCCCGGGACGGCTGCGCGGCGCTGTCGGCGGGGGCGAGTATGGTGATCTTCGTTGTGTCTTCCGGGGCCGTCCGGCGGCCGGAGGGCCTTGACGAACAGCACGCCGCGCGCGATTCTCAGGACGCGGTGACTCCTGGAGCCGCTTCGGTCCACCGTCCGAGGAATGGATCCGCGGCAGACAGGGAAGTATCGTCGTGCGCTTCCGGATGGCGCCGGGGGCGCCGGACGGCGAGGACAACAGGATCCCGGAGGGAGAGATTGGTATCGCACCGGTCTCGGGACATCCGCTCTGGACATCAGTGGGCCAAGTGGCTACACTGACCCTTTGCGCTGCCTGTTAGCTGCTCCCTGCCCGTCACCAGGGGCATGCCCACTGCCGAGCACACAGATGGAAACCCGCCTGAGCTGGGATTTCTTCCGTACGCACGAAGTGGGACCGGTACGCGCGTAGTGAGTCCGAGCCCTCGGAAGGACCCCCTCTTGGCCGCCTCGCGCAACGCCTCGACCGCCAATACGAACACCGGCGCCAGCACTGCCCCGCTGCGCATCTCTTTTGCGAAGATCAAGGAGCCCCTCGAGGTTCCGAACCTCCTTGCGCTGCAGACCGAGAGCTTCGACTGGCTGCTCGGCAATGCCGCCTGGAAGGCTCGCGTCGAGGCTGCGCTGGACAGTGGTCAGGACGTCCCCACCAAGTCCGGTCTGGAGGAGATCTTCGAGGAGATCTCCCCGATCGAGGACTTCAGCGGGTCGATGTCGCTGACCTTCCGCGACCACCGCTTCGAGCCTCCGAAGAACTCCATCGACGAGTGCAAGGACCGCGACTTCACGTACGCGGCCCCGCTCTTCGTCACCGCGGAGTTCACCAACAACGAGACCGGTGAGATCAAGTCCCAGACGGTCTTCATGGGCGACTTCCCGCTCATGACGCCCAAGGGCACCTTCTGCATCAACGGCACCGAGCGTGTCGTGGTCTCGCAGCTGGTCCGCTCGCCCGGTGTGTACTTCGATTCCTCCATCGACAAGACGTCCGACAAGGACATCTTCACCGCCAAGATCATCCCGTCCCGGGGTGCCTGGCTGGAGATGGAGGTCGACAAGCGCGACATGGTCGGTGTCCGCATCGACCGCAAGCGCAAGCAGTCCGTGACCGTCCTGCTCAAGGCCCTCGGTTGGACGACCGAGCAGATCCTCGAGGAGTTCGGCGAGTACGAGTCCATGCGCGCCACCCTGGAGAAGGACCACACCCAGGGCCAGGACGACGCGCTGCTCGACATCTACCGCAAGCTGCGTCCGGGCGAGCCGCCGACCCGTGAGGCCGCGCAGACGCTGCTCGAGAACCTCTACTTCAACCCGAAGCGCTACGACCTGGCCAAGGTCGGCCGCTACAAGGTCAACAAGAAGCTGGGCGCGGACGCCCCGCTCGACGCCGGTGTGCTGACCGTCGACGATGTCATCGCGACGATCAAGTACCTGGTGAAGCTGCACGCCGGTGAGCTCGAGACCGTCGGCGAGAACGGCACCTCGATCGTCGTCGAGACCGACGACATCGACCACTTCGGCAACCGTCGTCTGCGCAACGTCGGCGAGCTCATCCAGAACCAGGTCCGTACCGGTCTGGCTCGTATGGAGCGCGTCGTCCGCGAGCGGATGACCACCCAGGACGTCGAGGCGATCACGCCGCAGACCCTGATCAACATCCGGCCGGTCGTCGCCTCCATCAAGGAGTTCTTCGGCACCAGCCAGCTGTCCCAGTTCATGGACCAGACCAACCCGCTGTCGGGTCTGACCCACAAGCGCCGTCTGTCGGCGCTGGGTCCGGGCGGTCTCTCCCGTGAGCGGGCCGGCTTCGAGGTCCGAGACGTCCACCCGTCGCACTACGGCCGTATGTGCCCGATCGAGACGCCCGAAGGCCCGAACATCGGTCTGATCGGCTCGCTCGCCTCCTACGGTCGCGTCAACGCGTTCGGCTTCGTCGAGACCCCGTACCGCAAGGTCATCGACGGCCAGGTCACCGACGAGGTGAACTACCTGACCGCCGACGAGGAGGACCGCTTCGTCATCGCCCAGGCGAACGCGCCCCTCACCGAGGACCTGCGTTACGCCGAGGCCCGCGTGCTGGTCCGCCGCCGTGGTGGCGAGATCGACTACGTCGCCCCGGACGAGGTCGACTACATGGACGTCTCGCCGCGCCAGATGGTGTCGGTCGCGACCGCCATGATCCCGTTCCTCGAGCACGACGACGCCAACCGCGCGCTCATGGGATCGAACATGATGCGCCAGGCCGTTCCGCTGATCAAGGCGGAGGCCCCGCTGGTCGGCACCGGCATGGAGTACCGCTGCGCGGTCGATGCCGGCGACGTGATCAAGGCCGAGAAGGACGGTGTGGTCCAGGAGGTCTCCGCGGACTACGTCACCGTCGCCAACGACGACGGCACGTACAACACGTACCGGGTCGCCAAGTTCTCGCGCTCCAACCAGGGCACGTCCTTCAACCAGAAGGTCGTCGTCAACGAGGGTGACCGCGTGGTCACCGGCCAGGTGCTCGCCGACGGTCCGTCCACGGACGAGGGCGAGATGGCGCTCGGCAAGAACCTGCTCGTGGCGTTCATGCCGTGGGAGGGTCACAACTACGAGGACGCGATCATCCTGTCGCAGCGCCTCGTCCAGGACGACGTCCTCTCCTCGATCCACATCGAGGAGCACGAGGTCGACGCCCGTGACACCAAGCTGGGCCCCGAGGAGATCACCCGGGACATCCCGAACGTCTCCGAGGAGGTCCTCGCCGACCTCGACGAGCGCGGCATCATCCGCATCGGTGCCGAGGTCGTGGCCGGCGACATCCTGGTCGGCAAGGTCACCCCGAAGGGTGAGACCGAGCTGACCCCGGAGGAGCGCCTGCTCCGCGCGATCTTCGGTGAGAAGGCCCGTGAGGTCCGTGACACCTCGCTGAAGGTCCCGCACGGCGAGATCGGCAAGGTCATCGGCGTCCGCGTCTTCGACCGCGAAGAGGGCGACGAGCTCCCGCCGGGCGTCAACCAGCTGGTCCGCGTCTACGTGGCCCAGAAGCGCAAGATCACCGACGGTGACAAGCTCGCCGGCCGTCACGGCAACAAGGGTGTCATCTCCAAGATCCTCCCGGTCGAGGACATGCCCTTCCTCGAGGACGGCACCCCGGTCGACATCATCCTCAACCCGCTCGGTGTCCCGTCCCGAATGAACCCGGGACAGGTCCTCGAGATCCACCTCGGCTGGCTCGCCAGCCGCGGCTGGAAGGTCGAGGGCGACGAGGACTGGATGCAGCGGCTCCAGGCGATCGGCGCCGACGATGTCGCGCCGGGCACCAACGTCGCCACGCCGGTCTTCGACGGCGCCCGCGAGGACGAGATCGCCGGTCTCTTCGAGTCCACGATCCCGAACCGTGACGGTGACCGCCTGGTCCTGCCCTCCGGCAAGGCCCGGATGTTCGACGGCCGCTCCGGCGAGCCGTTCCCGGACCCGATCTCGGTCGGGTACATGTACATCCTCAAGCTGCACCACCTGGTCGACGACAAGCTGCACGCTCGTTCGACCGGTCCGTACTCCATGATCACCCAGCAGCCGCTGGGTGGTAAGGCTCAGTTCGGTGGTCAGCGCTTCGGTGAGATGGAGGTGTGGGCGCTCGAGGCATACGGTGCCGCCTACGCCCTCCAGGAGCTGCTGACCATCAAGTCCGACGACGTCACCGGCCGCGTGAAGGTCTACGAGGCGATCGTCAAGGGCGAGAACATCCCCGAGCCCGGCATTCCCGAGTCCTTCAAGGTGCTCATCAAGGAAATGCAGTCCCTGTGCCTCAACGTGGAGGTGCTGTCCTCGGACGGCATGTCCATCGAGATGCGCGACACCGACGAGGACGTCTTCCGCGCTGCGGAGGAGCTCGGTATCGACCTGTCCCGGCGCGAGCCGAGCAGCGTCGAAGAGGTCTGACGGGTCTGGTGGGGGGCTTCCCCGGAAGCCCCCCACCGTCCCCGGACCCCCAGACCACTGATGTAGAGCCCATACCTCGCTGACAAGCGAGAGGGCACGAACCCTGAAAGAGGGATTGACGACAAAGTGCTCGACGTCAACTTCTTCGACGAGCTGCGGATCGGCCTGGCGACCGCGGACGACATCCGAACCTGGTCCCACGGCGAGGTCAAGAAGCCGGAGACCATCAACTACCGCACCCTGAAGCCGGAAAAGGACGGGCTCTTCTGCGAGAAGATCTTCGGCCCCACCCGGGACTGGGAGTGCTACTGCGGCAAGTACAAGCGTGTCCGCTTCAAGGGCATCATCTGTGAGCGCTGTGGTGTCGAGGTCACCCGCGCCAAGGTGCGCCGTGAGCGGATGGGCCACATCGAGCTCGCCGCCCCCGTGACCCACATCTGGTACTTCAAGGGCGTCCCGTCCCGGCTGGGCTACCTGCTGGACCTGGCCCCGAAGGACCTCGAGAAGGTCATCTACTTCGCGGCGTACATGATCACGTACGTCGACGAGGAGCGCCGCACGCGCGACCTGCCCTCGCTGGAGGCCCACGTCTCCGTCGAGCGTCAGCAGATCGAGCAGCGCCGTGACGCCGACCTCGAGGCCCGTGCCAAGAAGCTCGAGTCCGACCTGGCCGAGCTCGAGGCCGAGGGTGCCAAGGCCGACGTGCGCCGCAAGGTGCGCGAGGGTGCCGAGCGTGAGATGAAGCAGCTGCGCGACCGTGCGCAGCGCGAGATCGACCGTCTCGACGAGGTCTGGAACCGCTTCAAGAACCTCAAGGTCCAGGACCTCGAGGGCGACGAGCTGCTCTACCGCGAGCTGCGCGACCGCTTCGGCACCTACTTCTCGGGTGCGATGGGCGCCGCCGCGCTGCAGAAGCGCCTGGAGTCCTTCGACCTGGACGAGGAGGCCGAGCGCCTCCGCGAGATCATCCGCACCGGCAAGGGCCAGAAGAAGACCCGTGCGCTCAAGCGCCTCAAGGTCGTCTCCGCCTTCCTGCAGACCCGCAACAGCCCCACGGGCATGGTGCTGGACTGCATCCCGGTGATCCCGCCGGACCTGCGTCCGATGGTGCAGCTGGACGGTGGCCGCTTCGCGACCTCCGACCTGAACGACCTGTACCGCCGCGTCATCAACCGCAACAACCGCCTCAAGCGACTCCTTGACCTCGGTGCCCCCGAGATCATCGTGAACAACGAGAAGCGCATGCTTCAGGAGGCCGTCGACGCGCTCTTCGACAACGGCCGTCGTGGTCGCCCGGTCACGGGCCCCGGCAACCGTCCGCTGAAGTCGCTGTCCGACATGCTCAAGGGCAAGCAGGGTCGCTTCCGTCAGAACCTGCTCGGCAAGCGAGTCGACTACTCGGCGCGTTCCGTCATCGTCGTCGGCCCGCAGCTGAAGCTGCACCAGTGTGGCCTCCCCAAGGCCATGGCGCTGGAGCTCTTCAAGCCGTTCGTGATGAAGCGCCTGGTGGACCTGAACCACGCGCAGAACATCAAGTCGGCCAAGCGCATGGTCGAGCGCGGCCGCACCGTCGTGTACGACGTCCTCGAAGAGGTCATCGCCGAGCACCCGGTGCTGCTGAACCGTGCGCCCACGCTGCACCGCCTCGGCATCCAGGCCTTCGAGCCGCAGCTGGTCGAGGGCAAGGCCATCCAGATCCACCCGCTCGTCTGCACCGCGTTCAACGCGGACTTCGACGGTGACCAGATGGCCGTCCACCTGCCGCTCTCCGCGGAGGCGCAGGCCGAGGCCCGCATCCTGATGCTGTCCTCGAACAACATCCTCAAGCCGGCCGACGGCCGTCCGGTCACCATGCCGACCCAGGACATGGTGCTCGGTCTGTTCTTCCTCACCACCGACGAGGAAGAGCGCAAGGTCATCGGTGAGGGCCGTTCCTTCGGCTCGGTCGCCGAGGCGATCATGGCGTTCGACGCCCGTGAGCTCTCGCTCCAGGCGAAGGTCGACATCCGCTTCCCGATCGGCACCGTCCCGCCGCGTGGCTGGACCCCGCCGGTCGCGGAGGAGGGCGCTGCGTCCGACAGCGGCTTCGCCGCGGGGGAGTGGCAGCAGGGTGACTCGTTCCGCCTGCGCACCACCCTGGGCCGCGCGCTCTTCAACGAGCTGCTGCCCGAGGACTACCCGTTCGTCGACTACTCGGTGGGCAAGAAGCAGCTCGGCGAGATCGTCAACGACCTCGCGGAGCGCTACCCCAAGGTGATCGTGGCGGCGACGCTCGACAACCTGAAGGCGGCCGGCTTCTACTGGGGCACGCGCTCCGGCGTCACCGTCGCCGTCTCCGACATCGTCGTGCCGGAGGCCAAGAAGGCCATCGTCGCGGGCTACGAGGCCCAGGACGAGAAGGTCCAGAAGCAGTACGAGCGCGGTCTGATCACCAAGGACGAGCGCACGCAGGAGCTCATCGCGATCTGGACCAAGGCGACCAACGAGGTTGCCGAGGCGATGAACGCGAACTTCCCCAAGACGAACCCCATCTTCATGATGGTTGACTCGGGTGCCCGAGGAAACATGATGCAGATGCGGCAGATCGCCGGTATGCGTGGTCTGGTGTCGAACGCGAAGAACGAGACCATCCCGCGTCCGATTAAGGCGTCCTTCCGCGAGGGCCTCTCCGTGCTGGAGTACTTCATCTCCACCCACGGTGCCCGTAAGGGTCTCGCGGACACCGCCCTCCGTACCGCCGACTCGGGTTACCTCACCCGTCGTCTGGTCGACGTCTCCCAGGACGTGATCATCCGCGAGGAGGACTGTGGCACCGACCGCGGCCTCAAGCTGACGATCGCCTCCAAGGACGAGGCCGGCATCCTGCGCAAGGCCGAGGACGTCGAGACCAGCGTCTACGCCCGCATGCTGGCCGAGGACGTCGTCGTCGACGGCAAGGTCATCGCGCCGGCCAACGTCGACCTCGGTGACGTGCTCATCGACCAGCTCGTCGCCCACGGCGTCGAGATGGTCAAGACTCGCTCGGTCCTCACCTGTGAGTCCGCGGTCGGCACCTGTGCCTTCTGCTACGGCCGCTCGCTGGCGACCGGCAAGCTGGTGGACATCGGCGAGGCGGTCGGCATCATCGCCGCCCAGTCGATCGGTGAGCCCGGTACCCAGCTGACGATGCGTACCTTCCACACCGGTGGTGTGGCCGGTGACGACATCACCCAGGGTCTGCCCCGTGTCGTCGAGCTCTTCGAGGCTCGTACGCCCAAGGGTGTCGCCCCGATCTCGGAGGCGGCCGGCCGCGTCCGCATCGAGGAGACCGAGAAGACCAAGAAGCTCGTCGTCACCCCGGACGACGGCAGCGACGAGACGGCGTTCCCGATCTCGAAGCGTGCCCGTGTCCTGGTCAGCGAGGGCGAGCACGTCGAGGTGGGCCAGAAGCTCACCGTGGGTGCCACCAACCCGCACGACGTCCTGCGCATCCTCGGCCAGCGCGCCGTCCAGGTCCACCTGGTCGGCGAGGTCCAGAAGGTCTACAACTCGCAGGGTGTGTCGATCCACGACAAGCACATCGAGATCATCATCCGGCAGATGCTGCGCCGCGTGACGATCATCGAGTCCGGCGACGCGGAGCTGCTGCCGGGCGAGCTCGTGGAGCGCTCGCGCTTCGAGTCCGAGAACCGTCGGGTTGTGACGGAGGGTGGCCACCCGGCCTCCGGCCGTCCGCAGCTGATGGGTATCACCAAGGCCTCGCTGGCGACGGAGTCCTGGCTGTCGGCCGCCTCCTTCCAGGAGACGACCCGAGTTCTGACGGACGCGGCGATCAACGCCAAGTCCGACAGCCTCATCGGCCTCAAGGAGAACGTCATCATCGGTAAGCTCATCCCGGCCGGTACGGGTCTGTCCCGCTACCGCAACATCCGGGTCGAGCCGACCGAGGAGGCCAAGGCCGCGATGTACTCGGCCGTCGGTTACGACGACATCGACTACTCGCCCTTCGGTACCGGCTCCGGCCAGGCGGTTCCGCTGGAGGACTACGACTACGGTCCGTACAACCAGTAGTCGCGGGTATCACGCTCAGCAGGGCGGTCGCTCCCTTCGGGGAGTGGCCGCCCTGCGGCGTTTCATGCGAGGTTCTGCAACTGCTTCTTGTCCGGCTTGCCCACGGGGGTGAGCGGGATGGCGGGGAGCAGGCGCACGGACTCCGGGGCGTAGAGGCGGCCCATGCGGGCGGTGACGAACTCCCGGATGAGCTCGGTGTCGGGATGATGCCCCGGGGCGGGGACGATCGCCGCGTGGACGTGTTCCACGGACTGCTCGTCGCGGGTGCCGAAGACCGCGCACTGGGCCACGGCCGGGTGGCTGATCAGGAGTTCCTCGAGTTCCGACGGGTGGACGTGCCCGCCGACCACGATGATCTTCTCCTTGATCCGGTCGACGATGAAGAGGTAGCCGTCCTCGTTGAGATAGCCGATGTCCCCGGTGCGCAGCCAGCCGTCGGGGAGCAGGACCTCGGCGCTGAGTTCGGGCTGCTTCCAGTAGCCGGGCATGACGCCCGCGGAGCGTACGTGGATCTCCCCTTGCCGCCCGGCGGGCAGGTCCCGGCCGTCGTCGGTGTCACGGATGGAGATCTCGACGCCGGGCATGGCCCGTCCGACGGTGATCCGTCCGTCGGGGCCGGTCACGGAGTGCTCGTGCGGGGCGACCTTGGTGATGTTCTGGGCCTCCGACTGCCCGTACCAGCCGTGCAGGACGGGCCCGAAGACCTCGGCGGCCTCGCGCAGCCTGGCCGGTGAGGCGGCGCAGCCGCCGTAGGTGATACGTCCCAGGCTGGACACGTCGGTGCCGGGGAGGGCGGGGTGGTCGAGCAGCTGGTACAGCAGGGGCGGCAACAGCCAGATGTGGGTGATGCGTTCCCGTTCGATCGCGGCGAGCACGTCGCCGGGGTCGAAGGAGCGCTGCAGGACGACGTGACCGCCCCGGAGGAGGGTGATGTCGGTGAAGATTCCGGCGAGATGGGCGAGCGAGGTACAGGCGAGGTAGCGGGGCCTGTCACCGGCGCCGGGGAGGGGAACGTCCAGGGTGCGGCGGTGGGTGGCGTGGGCTATGAGAATTCCCTTGGGAATGCCGGTGGTTCCTCCCGTGTGGCGGATGGCCTGGTCGTCGTCGGGGCTGACCCGGCACACGGTGGGGTGTGCCGCTTGGCGGGCTGAGGCGGCGAGGACGTCCTCACCGATCGTGCTCGGTCCGAGGGCGAGCACCGAGGCGACGTCCGTCAGGGGCAGCAACTCCTCGGCTTCGGCGTACCGTTCGCCGTCCACCAGCAGCACGGCGGTGTCCACGCTCTCGACGATCCGCGCCATGGTGTGCGGGCTCACGCCTCCGGTGAGCGCGGCCTGCCGCGCGCCCGCGAGGTGGGCGGCGTAGCGGGCGATGAGCGCCTCCACGGTGTTGCCGGTCAGCAGCGTCACGGTGGTGCCGCGGCGTACGCCCCGGTCGGCGAGCTCCCGGGCGAGCCGGTACGTACGGTCGCGGAGCTCGCCCGCCGTGACCTCGCGCCCGTCGGCGGTGGTCAGTACGGGGCGCCCGGGCTCGGCCGCGAGCGCGTCGAGGACGGCCTCGGCGTAGCTGACGAATTCTCGCTTGTCGCTGGAGGGTTGGTTGTCGTCCATGCCTCCGAAGCTACGCGGGGTTCGCTCATGCCTTCCACGACCAGTTGGGCCATGTGCTCATGTTTCTGCGGTTATGTGGCCATGTGGCCATGTGGTCCGCCCGCCTCGGGGCGGACCACATGCCGCTAACGGCCCGCGAGCTGGATGACCGATATCGCCAGCCCGGCGAGCGCGGTCAGCGCAGCCACGCTCGCCAGCGGCCAGCGGGTGCGTTCGAGGGCGTCCAGCCGGGCCTCGTGATCGGCGAGTTGGCGGTCGGTCTGGTCGCTGCGCTGGACGAGCAGCGCGAGCGCCCCGTCGACGCGGGCGAACCCGGCCTCCATCGTGCCGCGCAGCCGCTCCAGTTCCAGGGCGACGGCTGTCGGCGGTGTCGGTGCGGGGTTCACGGCCGGCCCCGTTCCTCGTGGGCTTCGGTGACGTCAGTGCGCAGCCAGCCTGGCAGCAGCGACTGGACGGCTGGCAGCGCCATCATCCGGGTGAGTCCGCCAGTCACGGCCAGCGCACCCGCGACCCATGGCAGGGATGCCGGGATGCCAGAGGCCTCGACGATGGCAGGGATGGTGACCGCGAGGGCGACGGCGGTCTGCAGGACAGTGCGCAGGGTGCGTTTGGTGGCGTCGGACATGAAGAATGCTTTTTCCTTCTGCATAGGGAAAGCCCTGCCGGCGCCTTCGCAAACAGGGAAGGAACTGGCAGGGCTTACGCGTGGATATATGTCAGGGCCGTGGCTGGTGTTCTTGGAGGTAGCGGGCGGCTCTCATGAGCAGATGTGGGTTGTCTCGAAAGAATCCCAGACCGGCATTGCATGGCCTGCAGAGCATCCCTCGGACACAGCTTCCACAGGTCTTGCTGCTGGCGGGGCAGCACGAGTGGTCGTGGTCGACAGCGAAGACCTGACCTGTTTCGTCCTGGCTGATGCCACAGATCAGACATCTTCCGCCCTGGTCTGCCAGCAGATTGGCCACTTGGCCAGGCGTGAGTCCGAAGCGCTTGGCCCTGATCTTCGTTGACTCGCATGTGGTGCAGTGCGGCCGAGGGCCTCCTCCCGAGATAGGGAAGAGAGCAAGAGCCTTGTAAGCACCGCATGATAAGCAGAGGTACAGGCCGTCCTTGAGCCGCTGAGACATAGGCGTGTACTTCTTGAGCGGTTTCAGAGGATCTATGCCCTGCCGCCACTGGCGATTGTGGCCGGTGCAGTAATGGCGATACTTGCGCGGTTTTTCGCAGATCCAGCCGTCGCCTTCAGCCTTGCATGTCTCGCTGTACATTCCATCACCATAAGAGGCAACGTCCGTGGCTGGCAGGAGAATTGAAAATCAGCTACGAGGTACCTTGAGCGCGTCCCAGGTAATCCTGCCAGGGATGCCGTCTGCGTCGAATCCGTTGAAGCCGAGTTTCTGCTGCCACCGCCGGTAGGAGCGCCGGTCCGCGTCTGTCCATCGGGGGCCGGGGCCCTGAGCGTAGGCGGAGCAGCCTTCGGCGACGAGGCGGCGGCCCATGGCGGTGATGATGGGGGAGTTGGGGTTGCTGCGGAAGAAGTCACTGCCAGGGAATGGCTGATACGACAGTGCTGGTGTTGGCGCAATGCCGTTGCGTGCCCAGCTGCGCATCTGCGCGCGGGAGTTGAACCGCGCCACGTTCGTGTCCACCGGGTCGTCGGTGAACTGGTGGATGAGCCAGTCCGCTTGGATCTTGGGCTCGCCCTCGTCGACGTAGTCGGCTATCCACAGGCCATCGGCGGCGTAGCTGGTGGTGTCGCGGTTTCGCCAGAAGTCGCGGTTGCAGTAGAGGATCACGCGGTGGCCGGGGCGCAGAGCCTTGACCTTGCGGAGCATGGCGTCCTTCTCCGCGCAGGTGGCGATGCCGCCGTCGGTGGTCTCCCAGTCGATGGCGAGGATGTCGCCTTCGCGGGAGTCGCAGCGGTCGACGAAGTACTGGGTCTGGGCGTCGATGTTGCCGGGGCGCAGGAAGTGGTAGAAGCCAACGACGAGTCCGGCCTCACGGGCGCGGGCGGCCTGGGCCTTCATCGACGGATTGACGTACGAGCGGCCCTCGGTGGCCTTGATGAAGACGAAGTCGAGGCCGTCGGTGGAGTAGGAGGACGACTGGTACGAGGAGATGTCTATGCCCTTGATGCTGCTCATGCCCACTCCTTCACTTCCTTCACAGCCGGGACCTGGAGGGCGTCCCAGGATGCGCGCCCGGGCCAGCCGTCGGCGTCGGCGCCGGTGTAGCCGAGCTTGCGCTGCCAGCGCTGGTAGGAACGCTGGTCGGCGTCCGTCCACTGTGCGCCGGGGCCCCGGTCGTACGCGGAGCAGCCCTCGGTCACCAGGCGGCGGCCCATGGCGGCGACGACCGGGGAGTCGGGGGCCTGGCGGAAGAAGGCGGTGCCGGGGAAGGGCTCGGTGCGAGCTGCCGGTGCGGTGGCGAGGCGGCGCGCGATCCGGTCGCGCATGCCGTCCATGGTGAAGCCGATGGGGTCGATCTTCTCGTGCGTCCACTCCTTGTGGCCGATCACGGAACCGGAACCCCAGCCGTGGGCGCGGCACATGGCGGCCGACACGCGCTCGATGGCGTCGAGCTGGGCCTCGGGCCACGGGTCGTCGCCGTCGCCGAGGTTGATGCACTCGAAGCCGTAGAAGCGGACGTTGCCGTCGGTGTCGTTGATCCGCGGGCGCGGCAGGGCGGTCTCGCGGATGACGGCGTCCAGGACGTTGCCGTCGCCGCCTCCGGCGTGGTTGGTACGGCCGTTGCCGACGAGGTGGACGGTGCCCGCCTTGTCGATCACGCCGTGGCAGAGCGGGCCGGGGAGTTCGTCGTAGCCGTCGTAGCAGAGCTGGACGGAGTCGGCGGTGCCGTCGCTCGCGGTGTGGTGGACGA
This sequence comes from Streptomyces sp. SX-6, assembly GCF_059089585.1. Taxonomy (NCBI): domain Bacteria; kingdom Bacillati; phylum Actinomycetota; class Actinomycetes; order Kitasatosporales; family Streptomycetaceae; genus Streptomyces; species Streptomyces sp. SX-6. The sequence continues at coordinate 85,847 of NZ_JBTHHU010000003.1, forward strand.
CCACGCCGTTGACGGGGCCCCAGGCGCCCTTGTGGTTGCGGTTGTGCTCGCGCCAGCCGTCGGTCTCGACGACGTCGACGCCCTCGGCGCGGAGGGCGTCGACGAACTGGTCTGCGGTGAGGGGAGTTGCCATGAGGAGGTGCTCCAGACAGAGGGGCCCCGCACCGGCATGCGGTGCGGGGCCGGGAGGGGGTCAGGCGACTGCGGCCCAGATGGCGTTGGAGTCGTCGATCACGGTGGACGGGTTGAACGAGGCCGGCAGCGAGGTCTGGCCGGTGACCGGGAGCCGCCCGTGGCGCACGAAGGCGCCGGGCATCCGGGCGCCGGACGCCGGACGGAGGCCGAAGTTCGCGCCGGCGGCGAAGCCGGGGCCGTTCTGCCGGACGTCGGGTCCGTTGATGACGAACGCGACCCAGTAGCAGCCGGGTTGGGCCTGGTACGTCGTGGTGAGCGGCAGCGTGACGGTGGTGCCCTCGAGCACCGGCTTGAAGATGTCCTTGAGCGACGGCGTCACCGCCACCCGCTTGCCGCCCGCGTCGTAGAGGCCCGCGAACGAGGCCGCGCCGAGGGTGTTGCCCGCGTAGCCGTGGATGTAGAAGGCCAACTGGCTGATCTGGGCGGGTGTGCGGAGCACGATGCCCATCAGGTAGACCTGCCCGTTGGGGCAGTACTGCGGCGTGGCCGGGTTGTCCTTGGTGCCGGGCGTCGTCGACATCGAGGCCGTGGCCGGGTCGAACGTCCAGGCCTTGAAGCCGAGATCGGTCGGTCCCCAGGTGCCGGGCGCCCGGAGGGAGTCGACATAGGCCTTGCGCACCAGATGGTTGTCCGAGGTCGGATCGGCGAGCGTGAGGGGCGCGCCGGCGAAGGTCTTCGTTCCCGTGACGGTCTGGTCGCCCGTGAGCGAGACGACGGAGTCGGCCGCCGCGGCGCCCAGGGCGGCCGCATCCAGCAGGACCGGCCCCGTCTTGCCGTTGACGGAGACCACGGCCGTCGACTGCTGTACGTACCGCAGGTCCGCCGCGGCCTGGTCGAGCGCGCCCACGTCCGCGGCGACGAGCTTGACGGCGCCCTTCTTGTCGTTGACCGACGACACCGGGGCGACCGCGCCCGGCGGCAACTGGGCCGCGGGCACCTTGCCGGTCGCGTCGAGGGCGGCGACGCCGCCCGCCGCGCCGACGTTCGCCACCGGCACGGCCTGGACGTCGGCAGCGGTCAGCTTGACGTCCGCCACGCTCTGGCCGTTGACGGACCGCACCACGCCCGGCGCGCCCGCCGGACCCGCGGGACCCGGCGCACCGGCCGGCCCGGCCGGACCGGGCACGGCGACGTAGTGCGGGGCCTCGGGGTCGACGGGGGCGATGTCGGCGAGGTCGACGGTCTTCTGCGCGGCCGGGAGGACGATGTCGTACGCGCGGTTGACCGGTATGCCGGCCAGCTGCTCGGTGACGGTGTACGACCACGTCGCCGGGTTCATGCCCGGGGTGTCCGTGGCGGGCAGCACCGCCTTGATGCGGCCGTCCGCATCCAGCGGGGCGACGATGGGGCCGCCGAGGATGACGTCGCTGCCGCTGTGCGTCAGCAGACTCGGGGGACGGAAGGTGACGACGCCGCTCAGCGCCAGGCCGTCCGGGGTGAGGTAGCGGCCGGTGACCGTCACCGTGGGGATGTTGTTGGGCAACACGGGAGTGTCTCCAGGGAGTTGGTGGTCAGGACTTGACGCCGTAGAGCGCCCGTGGCGCGCACGCGACGGTGCCGCCGGGCGCGGTGACGCGCGCCTGCACCTTGAAGGTGACGCGGGAGTCGAAGGGGGCGCCGACGGGGGCGGTGAACTCCAACTGGTCCGCGGCCGATACGGGACCCACGGGCATGTCGTCGACCAGCAGCTGCACCTCACCGCCGCCGGTGACGGCGATCAGGCAGTAGAGGTGCGGGTGCTGGACGATGGCCACGCCGCGGTACAGCGTCGTCCACTCGGTGGCGGTGGTGGATTCCCAGCGGGCGGTGTTCTCGGGCGCGGGCAGCGGATAGGGGATGTAGGGCCGGGCGAGCCCCTCTCCCGACGGGTCGTCCGCGATGATGGCGTTGCTGTTGCCGTCGAACACCTTGACCGACTGCCGCGGTGAGATGTCGGGTGCCTCGGCCCGTACCGCCATCGCGACCGAGCCGTCCTCGCGGCGCAGCATGAAGCCGCTCTGGCCGCTGCCGTCCGGCCGGTCGGGGAAGACCGCGGGGCTCTGGCCGATGAACAGCAGCTCGGCACCCTTCTCGCTCTCGCTGCTGCGCACGGCCAGCTGGCCGCCGTCGCTGATGACGACGTTGCCGCCCTTGACCCGGTCCATCGCGGGGCGGGTGTTGGCACTGCCCATCAGGGCGCGCACCTGTCGTTCCAAGGAACGGATGCGGTCCAGGAGGTCGGTGGGGATGGCGGCCATCTATGACCCCTTCAGTGGTTCCAGATAGAGCTTCGCGGTCTCGCCCCTGCCACGGGCGGGCGGCGTGACGGTCAGACCGACGACGCGGTAGCGGAGGTCCTTGTCGTCCACGTGCCAGCTGTCGCGGATGCGCAGCCGGACCGAGGCGCCGATGAGGGCCGGGTTGATGCGGCCGTCCATGCGGATGGTGACCTCGGGGATGACCTGCGGCCTTACGGAGCGGTCGCGTTCGGCCCGGGCCAGTGCGTCGAGGGCGTTCACGTCCGACACGCCGCTGTGGTCGGAGGAACCCTCGAGGCGCGGCCAGCCGGCCTTGAGGTCCTCGACCGCTTCCTGCGCCTTGGACACCTGCGGCCGGGAGTGGCTCGCCTGGTCCTGGTTGTCCGACTCGCCCCGGGCGAACCAGACGTTGGCCTGCACGGTCGCGTCGGTGGGCAGGCTGTACGAGATCACTTGCCCGGGGCGGTCCAGCACGATGTCCGAGGCGCCGGTCGTGATCGTCGGGTGGCCGAGCTGGAGGCGCTTGACCCGCCTGCCCGTTGAGGGATCGCGGTGACAATGGATGCGCCACTCGAAGCCGTCCTCCGAGGCCGCCAGGGCGTCGATGAGCTCCCGGATCCGGGCCAGGTCGGTGCCGAGGTAGGAGCGGGACCAGGGCCGCTTCGCGCCCGAGGAATCCGTCCCGTAGGCGATGCCGATGTTGCCGCCGGGCTTCTTCGGGTTGCCCTCGTCGTCCGGCTTGGTGTCCTGGGCGTACCCGATGAGGGCCTGGACGATCGCGAACTGGTCCTTGTTCGTGAACGACTTGTCGTCCGCCAGGATCCGGTGGTCGAGGTACGAGTCGAACGTGCCGGCCTGGATCTGTACGCTCAGCCGCCCCCGCTCGTCACCGCCCGGGGTGCTGGTCCACAGGATGCCGCCCCACCAGATCTCGGAGCCGCGCTCCAGCCAGACCGCGGTGCGGCCGGGCAGGAGCGCGGCACGGGCCCGCTGGGCGAGCGCCTCGTCGGGCAGCGGAATGGTGGCCCGCAGCTGGCCCGGCTTGCCGATGAAGTCGTCGAACTCCACGTCGGTGAGCGGCAGTGCGTCGACGACCCGGTCGGTGAGCAGGTCGCAGAACAGGGCGCGGTACGTCATGTCCGCCCGGTGCGTCGTCCGTATCACGCGTCGACCTCGTACGAGCCCCAGACCTCGTACCACGAGCCGGAGGACGGAGTGGCCGGGAAGTCGGCGTCCACCCAGGTGCCGGACGCCTTGCCGTCCGGGGCGGTGGTGGACCAGCCGCGGGCCACACCGGTACCCACGTCCACAGCCCGGAAGTCTTCCTTCTCCTGTCCGGTGACCTGGTAGACGTAGCAACCGCCGAAGTAATACGCCCCGTTGCCCGGTCCGGTACGGGACCGGAACATGCCGGGCATGGCCAGCTTCGGCGGGATCGGCAGGGAGAGGTACCAGTTGCCGTTGCGGTCGGGGCCGCCCCAGTTGGTGGTGGTGCCGATGGTGAGCGACGCGTAGAACTGAACCTGCGGGCCGTCCTTGATGTACCGACCGGTCACCTTGCCGTTGCCGATCCTGGGCTGGAAGTTGCCGTCCTCGGCACCCCACTTGGGCGTGTACGGCGTCCACTTGGGGCGATCCGCCGGGTACGCCTGCCACTTCTTGCCGTCCCAGCGCTGCAGCCCGGCGGCAGTGTCACGGTACTGACCCGGGTAGGCGCCGGGGCCGGGGTCGCCTCCGTCGGACGGGAGGATGCCGCCGACCGCGACCGTCACCTGGCGCTTGTCCGTCACCGCGCCCTTCGCCCAGTCGATGCCGCCGGTTCCGGCCGACGCTCCGGCCCGGACCCGGACCTCGGCCAGTGTGAGGGAGACGCCGGGCGCGGGCGGTGCGGCCGGGGTGGCCGCCGGGACGCCCTGCACGACCTCGACGGCGGCGCCCGTCTTGCCGGAGGCGTCCTGCTGGTTGTCGTAGACGCGCACCACGACGAGGTCGATGCGGTCGAAGGACGGGTCGCCGTCGGCGAAGGTGATGCTGGTGTACTCGGAGATATAGACCGGGTAGGCGCCGGAAGTGGCGCTGCCCTGGATGATGGCGCGGCCCGGCTGGACCCGGGTGCTCATGCCCGTGCCGTTGACGTCGACCCACAGGCCGTCCGTCCGGTACTGCCCCGACCGGGAGCCGGGAATGACGCCGTCGCGGGAGGTCAGGGTGCCGGTCGGGACCATGGTCCCGACCGGGGCGAGCCGGGTGTCGAGGCGGGACTGGCCTTCGCCGTCGGCCGAGTTGAGCAGCCACGCGCTGCCGATGTTCATGTCGTACTCCAAAAGGTGTCGGGGTGCCGGGGTGTGCTTGGACGGGGCTGGGCGGGGCTGTTACCAGTGGGCGTTGCGCCAGGTGATGGTGGCGGAAGCGTCTTGGTGCGCCTCGCTGGTGTCGGCGCGGAACGCGAACGACGTCTCACCGGGGGGGAGTTGGAAGAGCTGCTCCGGGTCCGACGAGAGCGTGGCCGTATTGATGCGTGACGAGCTGCCGTTGAGCAGGACCGTGCCGTCGCCGGTGTCGACCGTCAGGACGTCGGCGGGCGCGAGCGTGATGTCGTACTCCAGGCACAGGTCCTCGCCGCCCAGCCGGGTCAGTGACGGACGCGTGACCGGACCGCGGAACTCGATGACCGGACTCGTCGGCGCGTCACCGCTGTTGAGCGCGGTGACAATGCCGGTGCTGCCGGGCTCGCCCCAGGCGAGCGGCCAGGACAGGCCCTTCGACTTGCTCCAGTCCAGTCCCCGCTCGGGGATGGGCAGCCCGGTCCGTACGCTCTCCTCCTTGATCGAGAAGCGGCGCGGGTCGGCGCAGATCCACTGCACGGTCGCCTTGGCCGCACCGTGCGTGACGAACATCCGGTCGTGCGGGATCGTCCGCTGGTTCACCCGTGCCCGGACGGCGAGCGTCTCACCGTGCAGACGCACGGCCAGCCACTGCTCCCGCGCGTGCACGGCCGTCGCGGCGCGGAACTCCCGTGCCACGAAACCGGCCTGGGACAGCTGGTCGGGCAGCAGCCAGACCGGCGCCGTGACGGTACGTGCCTGCGCCCACAGCGCACCGGGCCAGGCGCCGTGCTGGTCGGGGCGCAGCACGTCACCGCTGTCCAGGGCGGGCAGGTCCGCCCAGCCGGTCAGCCCGCTGCTGTCGATCTCGTAGTCGGTGCCGGGGCCCAAAAGGAGACCGGCCCACTGGATCTGCCCGTCTTGGGTGATCAGTGAGCCGGGGGGATGCTCCGCGGTGTTCATTTGTGCGGTTGGCATGGGGAGTTGGCCCTCACCTTCTTGTCTGTGCGCTTGCCGGTGCGCTTGTCTGCGCGAGGAAGAGCAGGTCCTCGGCGATGCCGTGGGAGCCGCGGCCCTCCGGCTCGTGGTAGTTGCTGATCCGCGGCCCGCCCGTCTGCCGCCCGCCGCCCGTGGCACGGGCCGCTTCGGCCGTTCTCTCCAGCAGGCGCTCGAGCTTGGACATCGGGAGCACGGCCTCCGCCTCGCCGGCCTCGGCGAGGATCACGCGGACGCCGCCGTCGCGGGGAGAGACGATGCCGCCCTGGGCGAGCATCGGGATGCGGGGGATGTCGAAGCCGAACTTCTTGCCGAGGATGCTGACTTTGATCGTGTTGAGCGCGTCGATCACCATGTTGGCGAAGCTGATGATCGCGTTGACGGGCGCCTTCAGCACGCCGACGGCCATCGTGGCGGCGGTCTTGAGGAAACCGCCCAGCCCGCCAAAGAGCCGCTTGAGAGCCGTGCCCAGGGACCGGAAGCCACCGGAGATGTCTCCCTTGAGGAATTTGCCGATGGGCTCGGCGAAGAGCTTGATGCCCTTGAACACGCTCGTGGCGAGGAAGAGGACGAACTCGATGTACGGCGTGATCCCCTGCATGGCGATCGAGATCATCTTCTCGGCGGAGGCGAACAGCACCTCCATGATCTTCTTCCCGGCGTCCGACTCCATGGCGAACTCGATGAGTTGCTCGGCGAACGGGGCGAGCAGGGTGGCGACAGCGACGAGGGGATTCCCCTTCATCACCAGGTTGATGACCTCCATGACTCCGCCCGCGATCCCGAGCAGGCCGCCGAGCCTGCCGGCGAGGCGACCGCCCTTGCCGGCGCTCTTGCCGAGCTTGGAGAGGAGCCCCTTGGCGCTGCCGCCCGCCTGACGGTGCAGGTTCTTGACCAGGAGGTTGGACTTCTGGACACCGGCCTTGGCCTTGATCGCGTTCGTGTGGACGGTGGCGGACTCACGGCCGAGCTTCTGTACGGGTCCGGTCGCGCCGCCCATCTGGGCCGCTGCCTGCTTGACCGCCTTGCCGGCCGGGGAGTTGGCGCGGCCGAGGCGGTCGAGGGCCAGGGCCGCGCCCTTGATGCCGGTGAGGCTGCCGCGCATGGACTGCGCGAGCCCCTGAACTGCCGTCCCCAGTCCGGCGAAGCCGCTCGCCGTACCGGCTAGAGGGTTGGGGAGAACTGCTGCTGCCGCCATGCGGTCCTCCTCACCCGCGGGCCTTGGCGAGGAACATCAGAGACAACGCGGTCTCCTTCGGGTCGCTGCCATGGGCGGCGTAGTAGTTCTCGATGTGGAACCCGCTGCCGCCCGCCCCCGGTACTCCTGCTGCCGCCAGCCGCGCATCCACCGCCGTACGGGTCAGCAGCCGGTCGAGCTTCGACAGCGGCATGACCGCCTCCGACTCGCCCGCCTCCGCCACGATCGCGGGCACGCCGCCGCTGCGCGGCGGCACGATGCCGCCCTGGGCGAGTGCGAGGTCCGGGATGGTGGGGATGTTGATGGTGAAGCCCTTGCCACCGATGAACGGCACCCAACTTGGGACGGTGACGTGGATGCCGTTGACGGCCCTGATCGCCATGTTGATGAGCTCGAAGACCGACCTCATGGGCAGGGTCATGAAGTTCACGATGCCCTTGAAGATCGTGCCGGCGAACTCCGGCAGCCCGTTCCAGGCCGCCCGTATCGCCTTGTCCACGGCCATGAACGCGCCGGGGATGTCACCGCTGATCCAGAGGAGCACCGGGGCGATCGCGAGCTTGATGCCCTTCCAGACCATGCCGAAGAGCTTGCCGGTGTCCTGCATGATCGGCCCGACGACCCTCATGACGCTGTCGACGACCTTGCCGATGACGGAGAAGGCCGTCTTCATGATCTTCTGCATCGTCTTCGACTTGGACGCCATCTCGACGACCTTTTCGATGAGCGGTGCGAAGAGCCCGAGCAGCATCCCGATGACGTTGCCCTTCATGGACTTGTTGAGCCCCTTCATGCCGCCGTCGGCCTTCTTGAGCCCGCCGTGCATCGTGCCCATGTGCTTGCCGTTGTTGGCGGCTTCCTTGCCGAACTTGCCGACGGACTTGGCGGCGAGGTCGGAGGAGCTCTTGATGTTCTTGACCTCGCGGCCGAACTGCTGGGTGGAGGTCTTGGCCTTGCCTGTGTGGGTGTTGGCGATGCCGAGTTGCTTGCCGAATGCGCCGGCGGACTTGCCGGCGGCGTCTTGGGCGGTCTTGAACGTGCGGGCTCCGCCGGAGGCGATTCGGAATGCCTGTGTTAGGGACGACATGGCTTATGCTCCCCCAGCAAGTGTCTGGCTGACGCTGTTCATGCGGTTCTTCAGGCCATCGAGCTTGCTACTCATGGAGTCGACGTTCGCTTTGAGCCGGTCGTGTTCCTTTTTTGCAACTTCATCGGCCTTCTCTGCCTTTGTCTTGAGCGACTCAATTCTCGTGTATTTTTTCTGGGCTTCCTTCTCTACGTTCTCGATCTTCTTTAGGGTTTTGCCTGCTTTCTTCAGTTCGGATGCGGGGTTGGTGAAGGATGAGGGATATGCGGCATTGAGTAGCTGTGTATTGGCTGTGTCGTGCAGCTTGGTGAGCTTTTTTGATTGCCGTTCCGCACTTCTCTGTATTCTGCTCTCTTCGGATCCGGCGTGCGGGAAGGTCCGAAGTTGGCGTCCAAGAAAGACGACGCCCTTCTCGTCGACCTTGAACATGGTTCCGTCGACTTTGAACACAGTGAAGCCCATCTGTGCCGCCACGAGGCCGGCTTTTAGATAGTCGACGCTTGTGCTCAGGCCATTGATCTTGTTCTTCACCAGGTCGGCTTCTTTGTTGGTGAAGAAAAGGCGCCCGAATTCGCGAACAGTCTCGTCGGGGGTGAGGATCTTTGGAAGTTTTATGGAGGTGTCACCGTCGCCGGAGTTCGCCAATTTTCCGCCTCCCTTGATTGTTCAGGGCTGGGGTGCTTGCGTGCGAATGGTATACACTGCCCCAGTTATGGTGTTCTCGGATTTATGTGGGGATGTCGTGTTCGCTGCTCTGTTGATATCGCTGATGGTGTTTTTCCCAATCCCTGTCCTGCTCGTGCTCGTGGTTGCGCCCTGGTGGCGTGGCCGTCGGCTCAAGCGGGTAGGGGTTCGGGTTCCCGGCGTGTGCACATGGGTTTCGTGGGATGAGGGGGCATCCGTTGCAAGAATCAGTTACGTCACTCGTGACGGTTTCGAGTTGACTCACCGGACGAGGCCGAACTATTCGACGCCCCTTGAGCAGGGCGAGCAGGTGGACATCGTCTATGACCCCGCAAAGCCATGGAAGGCTCGTGTGGCTGCATGGCTGGACGAAGAGCCAGGCCACCGCTTCAACGCGCGAGGGCTGATTGTTCTTGAGGCGCTGTTCCTCATCCCGCAGCTCTACTGGTCCTACTTGCTGTTGCGCGCTTGTTTCTCTTGACGCGCCTGGTTGGGCTCTGTTCAACGCGGGCGCGTCGTTTGCCGTTCTGTTCGGCCTTGAGTCAGAGGGGTTTTGGGGAAGGTTGTGGAGGGGATGTATATCCTCGCGATCGTCACAGTGGCTCTATTTTTGCCTCTGTTCTTCATAGCTACGCTGGACGTTTTCCCCCGGCTGCGGAAAAGGATGCTGAAAAAGCGCGGCATCAGAGTGGACGGGGTCTGTATCGGGGTTGCCTGGGATGCGAATTCGGCAACGCTCGCCATTGAGTACGAGACGCGCGACGGGCGTGGGTTGACCCACCGGACAGACCCCATTCATCTGGCGCAGATCGACAAGGGGGATTCGGTTGCCATCGTCTATGACCCCAGAAAACCGCAGCGAGCTGACGTTGCCGATTGGCTCGACGGGGCGCCGAAGCAGCGGTTCTTTACGGTGGGGATGCTCGTGATAGAAGCAATTTTCCTGGTGCCCCAGATCTGCTGGGTCTACGTACTCGTCAGTGGGATTGTCCATCCTTGAGCTGTGTTGCTACGAGAAGAACCTGGCGAGTTGATCCGCCGTTGGCAGACGCTCTGTCTCGCGGTCTTCTTTCTCGTAGGGTGCGGAATCCGGCGAATCCGGCTCCGCGAGCCCGGGCCTGGGCACTGGCTCCGGATAGTCCAGTGGCTCTGCTTCCTCATCGCTGTTCAGCGTTCCTGTCATCCAGTTGGCAACCGCCAAGTGGTCAACCGTTGCTGCCAGCAGATGCGTTGACGCATCCCACTCCACAACCTCACCGTGCAGTTCACGGTTGACCGCACTGTCGCGTGGCAGATGCTTGACCAGCACCATGAGGCGGCGCGAGGAGAGCCGCTCACGGTGCCAGTCCAGCAAATCCACGCCGTAATGCCGCAGCAGATCCGCTTCTAGAGCCTCGGCGTGTTCTTCGACGAACGCGTCGAGGCTCAGGCTTCCCCCAGGCCGAGCCCGGTCTCCTTGCCGTACGCCTCCAGGATCGCGGCGATGTCCGGCATCGTCACGTCGTGCTTGGCGAAGCGCTCGAACTGCTTCTCGCCCAGCAGGAGTTCCAGCAGGCCGTCGACGTCGTTGTCGTCGAGCTCGCGCAGCGCACGGGCGGTGCGGCGGCCGATCTCGGTGGGGAGTTCGAACGTGTCGTCGTCGAGCTGGAAGGACCACGTACGACCACTGGCCTCCAGGCGCTGGGCGCGGGCTGCGTTGACGTCGAAAGCGGGCATGGAATTGCTCCTTTGTGGGTGGGAGGGAGGAAGGGAAAGCGGGGCGCCGCACTGTCGTACGGCGCCCCGAGGGGATTACTGCTTGGCCGGGGCGGTGGTCGCGAAGGCCTTGTCCTTCATCAGCCAGGTCGCCAGCGAATCGCCCGTGCCGGCCACGGCCGTGAAGGTGACGCCCAGCTTGATCGCGCCCTTGCGGTTGAGGTCCACGTCGTCGTTGACGGTCACCAGACCGCGCGGAATGACGAGGCGGTAGCGGATGCCCGCACCGTCGTTGAACTCGAGGCCCAGCGCGCGCTCGTCCTCGCCCTGGTTGTTCTTGATGTCGTACTTGTAGACACCCGTGTTCGGGTCGACCTCGCCGACGGTGCCGCCGCCGAAGAAGAACGGCATGGTGTCTTCGTTCAGCTGGAGCATGCCGAACTTCACGGTCAGCTCACGGTCGGTGTAGAAGGTCCGAACCGGGGTCAGCGACTGCCAGGTGTCGACGTTGGCGGTCTTGCCCTTGCGGCTGAACTTCACGCCGTCGGTGCTGGTGTAGCCCAGGTCCATCCAGCCGGCGCCCCATTCCGGGGCGTCGATGCTGGTCGGGGCGGCGGTGCCGGCCGGGGCGATCAGGACGCGGCCGGTACCGGCGACGCGGATCTCGCTCGGGTTCTGCATGGGGTTCTCCTTGAGAGGTGAAAAAGAAAGGACCTCACCGGAGTTGGTGAGGTCCGTAGGGAGGGGAGGCGGTGCGGATCAGGACGGACGGAGCGACAGCGACACCGTCGTGCGGTAGCGGTTCGCGGCGGGCCGGTTGTAGTCCGGGAACCACCGCACGGCCTCGGTCTCGACGACGTCGGTGACCACCGCCGCCCCGTAGGCCGTGCCGCGCAGCTGGAGGAGCGCGGTGCGGACGAGGAGGGAGACGGCGTGTGCCGTGCGCTTGTCCGGTCCGTAGACCTCCAACTCCACCAGCGGCTGGTCGAGATGAAGGTCATCCATCCAGGCCCCGCCGGTCCGGGAGACCAGCACCGCCTTCTGCGTACCGTCGAAGCTGGCGGGAGGCCGGTTGTCGATGACCACCCCGGCCAGCTCCGACCGGTACTTGAGCCCGTCGATGATGAGCTGTTCCACATCCGGGAACGTGATCGGGGCTTCCATTGCTTGCGTGCTCCTTTCCATGGGCACTCGCGAGCGCGGGCCGCGCGGCGTGCGGAGGGAGGGGTTCGCACGGCCCGCGCAACGCGAAGCGGCGGATGCCATGGCCCGGTTGGGGGCACAGCTCCGCCGCTGCATCCATTGTGATCGAGAACGTGCGGGCGCGCAACTAGAAGTTGTGAGGGCGCGCGTTAGGGGGTGGTGCTGGTGATGGGGTTGTCCGGGCTGTCGAGCCAGATGTGGCGGCTGACGTCGGTGACGGTCAGGCCGAAGCGGTCGTACGACGGCTGGCCTTGGTCGAGCCACCAGTGGTAGGCGGCTTCGGCTTCGCCCCAGAGTCGGCGCGGCCCGGCCTGCCAGACGAGCGTGGTCATGTCGCTGTCGTCGCGGAAGAGCGTGCAGGCCCACGCGTCGTCCGTGACGCTGTGCAGCCAGAGCGGGCGGGCGCCATAGCGCTTGCGGGTGAGTGTCTGGCGGCAGTCGGGCAGGCGGAGGGCGAGGGCGAACTCCACGGGATTGAAGGTGTCGTCGTCGGCGGCCTGGCAGAAGTCCGCTGCGGTGAGGTCGGTGGCGGTGAGGTCGGCGTGGGCGAGGTTGCCGTGGTGGGCGGTGATGGCGGCTGGGGGTGATGCGGTCGCGTTGATGAAGCTGCCTTCTGCGTGGGCGCCGTCGGGGGATGCGTGCAGCAGGGCTGTGAGCTGCTGGCGGCTGTGCGGGGTTGTCCAGGTGGTGATCAAGGGTGCGCTCCGGGGTTGCGTACGCCCGCTGCGGCGAGCTCTTCGCGGGTGGCGAGGCGGAGGGCCTCGGGCGGTGCGTCCCACTCCCGGCCGCCCTTCGGTGGGCGCACCTGTACGTGAGGGCCCTCGGTGCCCATCACTTGCGCGAGCGCTGCGGTCCGCGTGTCCACGACATAGGTGCCTTCGCGGTACGTCACGGAAGATTCCCTTCGGGTTGTGCGTGCTGGTGGCGCTCTCAGGGTTCTGGGTCGGCGCTACGCTCGGAAGGGGGTAGAGGGCAACAACAGGCCTGTTGCACAGGGGAGTTAGGTCATGGCCAACGCTGGCAAGACGGGTGGGCCCGGGCAGCCCCGTATCGGGTGGGGGTTCTTCGGGGAGGAGTTGAGGCGCCGCCGCGAAGCGGCAGGGCTCACGCAGCAGGAACTGGGCAAGCAGGTGTTCTGCACCGGTTCGTACATCGGGCAGTTCGAGGCGGGTACGCGTAGGCCGCGACCGGAGCTTGCGGAGCTGATTGATGCGGCCCTGGGGACGGACGGGTTCTTCAAGCGGATGTGCGAGGAGCTGATCAAGGGGACGCTGTATACGCACTACTTCGCCGACGCGGCGCGCCTCGAAGGGCTAGCCGTCACCATCCGCGAGTATGCGCCGACATTTGTGCCGGGCGTGCTGCAGACGGCGGCTTACGCTCGGGCCGTCTTCCTGGGCGGGTTTCCGTTTGCACCCGAAGAAAAGATCCAATTCTGGGTGGCTGCGCGACTGGCGCGGGCGCGCATCCTTGAACATCCAACAGCGCCGTTGTTGTGGGCTGTTCTCGATGAGGCTGTCATCCGGCGCAAAGTCGGTGGCGCTGCTGTGATGCGTGCGCAGCTGTTGTACATGGCTTCCCTGGTGCGCAAGCGCCGGATCGGTGTGCAGGTGCTGCCGTTCGGCGCGGGCACGTCGGCAGTGGGTGGCGCGGTCAGCTTGATGACCTTTGAGGATGCTCCTCCAGCGGCTTACACCGAGGGGGTTCTCAGTGGTCACTTGCTAGGCGATCCGGCCTCCGTGGGGCGGTGCGAGCTGCTCTATGACCTCGTGCGGGCTGCTGCGTTGCCACCAGAAGCGTCCTTGTCCTTGATCGAGTCAACGGCAGATGAGTACGCGCATGAACACGGTGCATGAACTGAATGCGACAGCATGGCGCAGGAGCAGCTACAGCGGGTCAGGGGCCGGAGGTGGCGGGAACGACTGCCTCGAAGTCGCCGACAACATACCCGGCATAGTCCCCGTCCGTGACTCCAAGGCCCCGCACGGCCCGGCCCTGGCCTTCCCCCCCTCGCGCCTGGGCCGTCTTCGTCGCCACTGTGTAGTCGACTCTTCCCGGCCTCCCTAATTCATGATCCACTGGCGTCACGTTGCGCCCGATGTGGGCGCACTTGATGCCATAAGGGGGAGTCCGTGCGGGACGTGCTGGCTGTGGCCGTGCGCGTAAGTGCTGGGCTGACGTTCGTCGCCACCGTGGTGGCATGCGTTTGGGCTCTGGGAATCGACTACCAGCCGGCGCCGCACACCGGTGTGCTCGTCTGCATCTGGGTGGCGGCCTGTGCCGCGGTTGCACGGGCGGTGCTGCTGTGGGTGCGGCGTGCACGCGGCAGGCGTCGTGCCGCCCGGCGCGCGGCCGTCAGGGTAAGCCTGGACAAGGGGCCGAGCGCGGATCCTCGTCGGGAGTGGGACGAGGTCTATGCGGTGCCGGATGGCTCGTGGGGGTGGGCCAAGGGCCGACAGTTGGCCGTGAACGTCCTGACCCTCACGGCATCCTTGACCGCCGTCACTCTGCTGTCTCTGCCACAGCACGACAGCCTGCAGGCCGCCATACAGCGTGCTGGCGCCCATGTTGCAGATGCGACTGTCGTGGGGCAGCCGCGCATCATCAAGAAGGAATACGACGACGACAACCCCGATATGGTCGTGGGGTATGTGACCAAACCGCTGGTGTCGATCCCCGGCGGCCCCGCACGACTTGCTCTTTCCCCGGTAAGTACCAGCAAACTGCCGCGTCCGGGCCAGCACATGCCAGTGCTGTGGTCGCCGAACAATCCGTCCCTGGGCGGCTATACCGACGCTGCCTCCGAGCTGCGCCGATTGGCAGACGGGAATTGGAAGGCGAATCTGACACGCGGCAGTAGCGTCACGGTGGTCATCGCGGGGGTCTTCGGACTGGTCATGCTCCCCTGGGTCTTTCTGTTCGCCTTGGGGCTGGAGGAGGACACACTGTGCGATGTTGCCTGGTCGCCGGGAGCGCAGACCGTTCATGCCGTCATCATTCTGGGCGCTGCGTACGGCTACACGCCAGCTCTCACAGGGCATGCTGCCCATGGTCTGCAGGCGTGCTGTCAGGCCCTCGGCTGGCTCTTCCTATGCGGCATGATCTTCTCCCCCATCTACCGGCTAGTGAAGGAGAACCAGTCCTGAGCAACCTGGAGTTGTCGGGTGCGGGTTGGTGGGGTGCGGCGGGCACTTCGCCGCTGCGCGGCTCATGCGGCAGCTGTGGGCGGTTTACGTGACGGGTGCTCGGCCGTCCACCCCCGTTTCGCCGTTGCGCGCACGCGAAGAGGCGCGGCGGTGGGGGGTGCTGGCGGCGATACGGGCGGCTTGCCGGGCTGTAACCCTTCAGCGGTGGGGAAGTTACGTTCCCAGAATCGAATACTCCTTGTTTGTCGCGTAGAACTCACCGCTATTGAAAAGTGGACCACTTGCCACGCATCAACAGCCCCAGGTTTCGCTCCCGTTCCCGCCGCGATGGGTGACTGGCGAATCGGGTACCGGTTTCCCCCCGAAAACCGACCCCAGACGTGCGGAAACCGGTACCCGGTTCGCCGTTCAGTAGCTGGGCTGTGGCGTATGGGATCCGTGAGGCTCCGGGCCTGCCCGCCTGCTCCGCCCCGCGCAGCGGAGCGGACCCGGGAGCGGGCAACGGCGCGCTGTCGCTGCTGGCATCCCGCACCCAGCAACGAGCATCGGCCGGGCTCCCGCCCTGTCCGTAGCCCGCCGCTGTGCGCCGGAGGCGCGAGACGAGACCCGCACTGGTCCGAGCGCCTCACCGCCCGCCGGTCCGCACCGCCTCCCGCACCCCCGCGATTCGTGTCTCCACCTCGCGGTACCAGTCCGTGACCCTGCGGTCCGGTTCCACTGCCACGCGGCCCGCGTCCAGGTCGCGCAAGCGGGCATCGGCGGCGTCGAGTTGTGCCTCCAGGGCGGAGGCGTCCGGCACGTTCGCGGCACGCGCGAGCTCGTACCGTGCGGCGGCCAGCACCGCATGGACGCGCTCGCGGAGCGGGGCGACCTTGTCGCGGATCTCCAGCAGGTTCTCGTGGAGGTCGTGCAAGGTGATGGCCGACTCGTCGAGGTCGTGGGCGAGCTGCACGAAGCTGTCGCTGTGGACTGTGAAGTGCAACGTCGCGGACTGGAGCGAGGGCAAGTCGGTGTCAGCGCGGACGCGCCAAGTTGCCTTCGCCGCATCGTACTTCGTGCTCAGCGCGTCGCACGTCGCCAGGCCTGCCCGGGCCGCGTCCAGCTGTGCCCGTACGGTGGTCACCGGCAGGCCGTCGGTGTGGCCGAGCAGGGCCTGGATCCGGGCCAGGTGATCCTCCAGCCTGCCGCGTGCTGCGTTCAGCAGGCCGTATGCGTCGCCTGCCGTATCCAGCACGCGGGCCAGGACCGCCCTGGCTTCCGTCAGTGTCGGGTCGTCCTCGCGCATGGCTCCTCCTGACCGTCCCCCGAGGTCTGAGTGTTCGTCAGGTCAGTGTGCCAGCGCCGCCGCAGCGGTAGAGCGTCTGGGCTTCCTTGGCCCCCTTGGCTCCCTTGCTGTCAGCCGCGCCGCCGTAGGCCGAGGCGGGGACGCGTGTACAGGACGAGGTGACCCACTTCTCTATGCGCGTCGTGGCCGCCGGGGAGCTTCCGCCGCCGCCGAACAGGGCGCCCATGGCGCGGTCGCCGGCGCCGCCCACCAGTACGTACCGCAGTCGGCCCGAGTTCACCAGCTGCTGGAACTGCGTCTCGGACGGGAACGGCACCCGGCCGCTGAAGCCGCCCAGTGGCAGCACGTCGGCGCCCTTGGCGAGGATGTACGGGGAGGCGCCGCTCCAGCCGGTGGTGGCGAAGACGTACTCGGCCGATCCCCGGTGTGCGGTCGTGTAGGCGAGCAACCTGCGCTGCTCCGTGGTGAGTTTGCCGCTGCCGTCGCCGCCGAAGCCGCCCATGCCGCCTCCGCCGTGGTGGCCGAAGCCCTTCAGTAGTTCCGCCATCTGCTTCATCTGCTTCGCGCCGCCATGGCCGCCGCCTGACGGGCCGATGGCGCCCATGCCGGAGCTCCGGTACCCCGGCTTGAACACCTGCACCGCCCACGCGCTCGGCGCGATCAGGATCGCGGCCAGTGAGGCGGCGAGGCCCGCGAACGCGAGCCGTCGGCCACGGGACCCGCCGCGACGGGCGAGTACGAGAGCCGCCACCGCGACCGTGCCCAGCACTATCACCGCGGGCACCAGCCACGGCAGGAACGACGGGAACAGGTCCGCAACGTAAGCGCCCCACGCCGCCGTCGCGGCGACCGTGCTCGGCAGCACCCAGGCTCGTCGCCCGCCCTCCCGGTAGGCGCGCCACAACAGGACCAGGCCGCCGCCGGCCAGGGCGGCGATCGGTACCGCTATGACGCCCATGTAGTAGGTGTGGCCGCCGACGCTTCCCGCGCTGAACACCAGGAAGAACGTGGTCAGCCAGGTGCCCCAGAGGAGGAACCCGGCCCGGAGCCGGTCCGTGCGTGGTCGCCCTCGCCGCCACAGCAGGCCGCAGATGATCGCGACCGCCGCGAGCGGGTAGAGCCAGCCGGTCTGCGAGGCGAGCGACGAGCCGAACATCTTGCCCCAGCCGTCCTGGCCGCCGCCCCGGCCGAAGCCGCCGTACGCGCGGGCCAGTTCGGCCATGCGTGAGGCCTCGGCGTTGGCGTTCTCCGCGCCGTCCGCCTTGGGGGACTGGCGCCCGTGGCCCCCGCCCCCGCCGCCCTGGGTCGCGCTGACGCTGCCCGTCGACGCGGCGCTGATCCCCAGCGCCGAGAACCGGTTGAGGAAGTTGTAGCCGACGACCATGCTGACCGCGGAGTTGTTCGTCGTGCCGTCGACGTACGGCCGGTCCTTGGCCGGCGCGATCGTGGCGACCAGCACCCACGACGCGGACACGGCCACCATGGCCAGCGTCGCGACCGCCAGCCGCAGCAAGCGCGTGCGCAGCGCGACGGGCGCGGAGACGAGGTAGAGCAGCCCCAGGGCGGGCAGGACCGCCCACGCCTCGAGCATCTTCGCCTGGAAGCCGATCCCGACCCAGACGCCGGCCATGACCAGCGGCCTCAAGCGGCCGTCACGCGCCGCTCGTTGGGTCGCTTCCGCCGCGAGCAGGACGCAGAGCGTGAACAGCGGGTCCTCGACGGCGGTGCGGAACAGCCCCACGGCAACAGGGGTCAGAAGAAATACGCCACTCGCAATGAGTGCCGCATTGACCCCGGCCCACCGTCGCACCACACGGTGGAGGACGAGGAGACTCGCCACTCCCTCCAGTATCTGAGGGAGTGTCAATGCCCAGGGATGGAAACCGAAGATCCGGGCCGAAATGGCCTGTGGCCACAGGAACCCCGGCAATTTGTCCAGGGTGATGGAATTCCGCGGGTCGAAGGAGCCGTAGAAGAACGCCTTCCAGCTCTCCGTCATGCTGCGCACGGCGTCCGCGTAGAACGCGTGGTACTGGCTGTGGTTGATCCCCCACGCGTAGAGCGCGGCGGCAAGCACGGTCATGACCAGCAGCGCAGGCCGCGCGTACGCGGGTTGGCCCTCGGGTGACCGCCAGGGGGCACGGCGGGTTGCCGTGCCTGCGGGAGGCGATCCGGCCGGGGCGGGGACAGTTGTAGCCATGCGCAGCAGTTTTCGGCATGGCGAGGGGCTTTCACGCCCCGGGCGGCTTTTTCAAGGAAATTCTCATGCGGCCCCGGGAAACCTTTTACGGACCTGGACCGGCCTTGGCGGAAAAGGGTGGAAGTCATGACCGGGGAATTGGGGAATGAGGGGCTGTTCGCGTCAGTTCCTCAGCCCCGGCACCTCGTCCCGCATCAGCGCGATGCCCGCCTCCACGGCGCACCCCCGCTCCCCTCGTCCCCACACGGCGGTGATCTTACGTGTGATGGGCAGTCAGGGCCGTGTCCGACCGGCGCGTTAGATTAATGGGCGATCTCACACACTCCCGGGTATCTCGAGACAGATGCGCCGGAGGTGGTACGGACGGGCAAAAGAGTCGGCGATGAGCACCTGGGGGATGGCATGAGCGAGCAGATCGTGATGTCCGGGGGGACCCTGCGGTGAGCAGCGCGCACAGTGAGCGCCTGGCGGAGGTTGTGTCCGCGACGGTGCAGGTGGCGGGGGAGTCGGGGCGCGCGGGGCGGTTCAGCGAGGACGTTGCCCATGCGCTGGCCTCGGTCATAGGCAAGGTCGCCGACAAGACGGTGGAAGCAGCCGAGTTGACCGGATTCGTCAACGGCTGGCAGGAAGCGGTGGCGGCGGTGGAGGAGCAGCAGGAGAGCTCCGCCACCGGCGCGCAGGTGTACCGGGTGCCGTCGTGGGGGAGTGCGGGCGGCGGCGAGCCGAAGGGCTGACGTTCCCTGGCCCCAGCCGAAGGGCTGACGTTCCCCGAGCGAGTCGGAGTCAGCGTTCGTGCGCCCGGCGCGTGGCGCGTTCCGCGGCGAAGACGTCCTCCAGGCGGAAGAGGTGTGCCCGGCCGCGGCGCCCCGCCGGGGCCAGGTGCGCGAGCTGGACCCACTTGCGGATGGTGTCGGGGACCACGGCCACCTCCTGGGCAGCCATGGTGGCGGTCACCAGCGTGGTCATCGGGGGTCCTCTCCGTCCTGGGCCGCGGTCAGCTCCGTGAGGTCGGCTTCCGTCGCGTCCGCGAGCTGCTGCCAGTCCGCGCGGGCCCAGGAGTGCCGGTGACGGCCGTCCGTACGGCAGTTGCAGGAGCCGTCGGTGCAGCGGCAGCCGGGGTTGATGCAGAGCACCGTCTCGCGGTGGGGGAAGACCCGCAGGGAAACGGAGTCGCAGTACGGGCAGCGGCCGCGTACCCGCACTGGCGCTTCCGTGTCGCCCAGGGCGAGCGAGCAGCGCCGTGCCATACGGCGGGCCTCGGAGCGCACATGGCCGGCGAGGACCGGGTCGGGGTGTGCGGCGATGTGGTCCAGCAGTCCGATCAGGCGGGTCAGGCGTTGCTCGACGGTGCCGTGCCGGGGTCTCGGCAGGCGCAGCCGCTCGCAGACCGCTTCCTCCAGTTCCACCACTCCGTCGGTGATGTCGCGGATGGTGTCGGAGACGAACAGGCGGATGGGGGCGGACGGGGCGCCGCGGTGCGTACCGCGTCCGGCGGGGGAGGGGCGGGCGGTGCGGCTGGGCGTCAGTTCCCGGCCGAGTTCGGGGAACTGACGCAGCAGGATTCCCAGCCAAACGGCGGCGCGGTCGGGGCGAAAGGCGCGGGTCATGGCTGCTCCGAGGGTGATGCGGGGGCGAGGAGGGCTTCCGGGACGCGGACTTCCCTGCCGTTGCGCCAGAGGCGGCCACCGCTGACTCCGTCGAACAGGCTCTCGCGCGGGGCGACGGTCTCCAGGCAGGGGCGGCGTACGGGGCAGATGGCGCAGGCGCGCAGGGCGGGCACGGCAGGTTTGGGGCGGCGGGCGAAGACGGTCTGCTGGGGGAGGCCGGCGCAGGCGGCGAGGGTGCGCCAGTCGGAGGGGAGGTGTGCGAATGCGGGCATGGGGCGGTGGTCCCTGGTCGGGCAATCGGCGGGCTGCGGCGGCCCGCTTGTTGCGGCTTCGCAATGGAACCTACGCCCATTGCGTGCGAGCGCGCAACAAAAGTGAGTGGGGTTTGGCTGCTTCGGATTGTTGGTCTGCCGAGTTGACCAGCTCTTCAACACTCAAAAGGCGCGAATTTACCCCTACGGGGTGGTGGGTTGCGCCCCCGCGCACCATCCTGGTCATTGCGTGCGCGAGCGGACGATAGGGTCGGCTTTTGCGGAGGGAGACATACGGATGGGCGAGAAGAGCTCGGAGATGGAGCGGTTCGCGGGCTGGGTCGAGACTCTTATGCGGCAGAAGGGTTACGACATCGACAGCCCGCGCGGCGGTGGCAGGTCGCGGCTGGCGGAGGACGCGGGGGTGCACCGGGCGGCGGTGACCCGGCTCCTGCAGCGGCAGAGCCTGCCGGACCTGGAGACGATGCGGGCGCTGGCCCGCGTGCTCGGGGTCGGGCTGCGGGACATGCTGATCGAGTCCGGGCGGGTGACGCCCGAGGACCTGCCGTTGCCGGAGTCGGCGGGTGCTCAGGGCGAAGGTGTGGGGGAGCGGGTCACCCCGGCGCGGGCGGCCGAGTTGCTCGGCATCCCGGAGAGCCACCGGCGGCAGTTCGTCGAGATGACCGAGATGATCCTGACGGTCAGCGGTGCACGGCTCGACGACCCGCGCAGTGCGCAGTGGAGTGCGTCCGCGCACCGTTAGCCCCGCGTCTAGTCCCACGTCTAGTCCTGCGTCTGGTACCGCGTCAGTCCCGCCGGTGGTGCTGCCGGAGTGCCGGTGCGGCCCGGCTATGGGATCCTGACCTGGGACATATGCCACACAACGGGGCGTCCTCCGCGTGTGCATTTGTTTTGACCGCAGCCCATGCGCTAGGTACGCTCTGACCTTGTGCCTGGGGTGTCCCTGGGCTCTTGTGCGTGCCTTCAAACCGTGCGAGAGGCCCGGAACCGAGGGGTTCTGCAACCACTCGGAGACACCGAAATCTGCGCGTATCCGCCCTCGGCGGAGGTCTGCAGCTTTCGACACACCCGACCGCGTGGGTCGGGGAGTGGCCCAGGTTAGTTTTATCGTGATCGGCACACAGAAACCGGAGAAACGGTGCCTACGATCCAGCAGCTGGTCCGGAAGGGCCGGCAGGACAAGGTCGAGAAGAACAAGACGCCCGCGCTCGAGGGTTCGCCCCAGCGTCGTGGCGTCTGCACGCGTGTTTTCACGACCACCCCGAAGAAGCCGAACTCGGCGCTCCGTAAGGTCGCGCGTGTGCGTCTGACCTCCGGCATCGAGGTCACCGCTTACATTCCGGGTGAGGGCCACAACCTGCAGGAGCACTCGATCGTGCTCGTGCGCGGTGGCCGTGTGAAGGACCTGCCGGGTGTTCGCTACAAGATCATCCGCGGCTCCCTCGACACGCAGGGCGTCAAGAACCGTAAGCAGGCTCGCAGCCGCTACGGCGCCAAGAAGGAGAAGTAAGAATGCCTCGTAAGGGCCCCGCCCCGAAGCGCCCGGTCATCATCGACCCGGTCTACAACTCTCCTCTTGTCACGTCGCTGATCAACAAGATCCTGCTGCACGGCAAGCGTTCCACCGCCGAGCGCATCGTGTACGGCGCCATGGAGGGTCTGCGCGAGAAGACCGGTAACGACCCGGTCATCACGCTGAAGCGCGCGCTTGAGAACGTCAAGCCCGCCCTCGAGGTCAAGTCCCGCCGTGTCGGTGGCGCGACCTACCAGGTGCCGGTCGAGGTCCGTCCGGGCCGCGCCTCCACCCTGGCGCTGCGCTGGCTGGTCGGCTACTCCCGCGCCCGTCGCGAGAAGACCATGACCGAGCGCCTCATGAACGAGCTGCTGGACGCCTCCAACGGTCTCGGCGCAGCCGTCAAGAAGCGTGAGGACACGCACAAGATGGCCGAGTCCAACAAGGCCTTCGCGCACTACCGCTGGTAGTCCCTACCCCCATCGAGAACCGAGAGAAGACTGAGCCATATGGCCACCACTTCGCTTGACCTGGCCAAGGTCCGCAACATCGGGATCATGGCCCACATCGACGCGGGCAAGACGACCACCACCGAGCGGATCCTGTTCTACACCGGTGTTTCTTACAAGATCGGTGAGGTCCACGATGGCGCTGCCACGATGGACTGGATGGAGCAGGAGCAGGAGCGTGGCATCACGATCACGTCTGCCGCGACGACCTGCCACTGGCCGCTGAACGACGTCGACCACACCATCAACATCATCGACACCCCGGGCCACGTCGACTTCACCGTCGAGGTGGAGCGTTCGCTGCGCGTGCTCGACGGTGCCGTGACGGTGTTCGACGGCGTTGCCGGTGTTGAGCCGCAGTCCGAGACCGTTTGGCGTCAGGCGGACCGCTACGGCGTGCCGCGTATCTGCTTCGTCAACAAGCTCGACCGCACCGGTGCCGAGTTCCACCGCTGTGTCGACATGATCGTCGACCGCCTGGGCGCGGTTCCGCTGGTCATGCAGCTGCCGATCGGTGCCGAGGCCGACTTCAAGGGCGTGGTCGACCTCGTCCAGATGAAGGCGCTGGTCTGGTCCGCCGAGGCCGCCAAGGGCGAGATGTACGACGTCGTCGACATCCCGGACACCCACATCGAGGCTGCCGAGGAATGGCGCGGCAAGCTCCTCGAGGGCGTTGCCGAGAACGACGAAGAGATGATGGAGCTCTTCCTCGAGGGCCAGGAGCCCACCGAGGAGCAGCTGATGGCGGCCATCCGCCGCATCACCCTCGCGTCGAAGGGTGGCGCCGACTCCGTCACCGTCACCCCGGTGTTCTGTGGCACCGCGTTCAAGAACAAGGGCGTTCAGCCCCTGCTCGACGCGGTCGTCCGCTACCTGCCGTCGCCGCTCGACATCGAGGCCGTCGAGGGCCACTCGGTCAAGGACGCCGACGAGGTCGTGAAGCGCAAGCCTTCCGACGACGAGCCGTTCGCCGGTCTTGCCTTCAAGATCATGAGCGACCCGCACCTCGGCAAGCTCACCTTCGTCCGGGTCTACTCGGGCCGCATGGAGGCTGGATCCCAGGTCCAGAACTCCGTGAAGGGCAAGAAGGAGCGCATCGGCAAGATCTACCGGATGCACGCGAACAAGCGTGAGGAGATCGAGTCGGTGGGTGCCGGTGACATCGTCGCCGTCATGGGTCTGAAGCAGACCACCACCGGTGAGACCCTCTGCGACGCCGCGAACCCGGTGATCCTCGAGTCGATGGACTTCCCGGCCCCGGTCATCCAGGTCGCCATTGAGCCCAAGTCCAAGGGCGACCAGGAGAAGCTGGGTGTCGCCATCCAGCGTCTGGCCGAGGAGGACCCGTCCTTCCAGGTCCACACGGACGAGGAGACGGGCCAGACCATCATCGCGGGTATGGGCGAGCTGCACCTCGACGTGCTGGTCGACCGTATGAAGCGTGAGTTCAAGGTCGAGGCCAACGTCGGCAAGCCGCAGGTCGCGTACCGCGAGACGATCCGCAAGGCCGTCGAGCGGATCGACTACACGCACAAGAAGCAGACTGGTGGTTCCGGCCAGTTCGCGAAGGTGCAGATCGCGATGTCGCCCCTCGAGGGCGACGGCTACGAGTTCGAGAACAAGGTCACCGGTGGCCGCATCCCGCGGGAGTACATCCCGTCCGTGGACGCGGGTTGCCAGGAGGCCATGGAGTTCGGTGTTCTGGCCGGCTACCCGCTGACCGGCGTGAAGATCACGCTGCTCGACGGTGCCTACCACGACGTCGACTCCTCCGAGCTCGCCTTCAAGATCGCCGGTTCCATGGCGTTCAAGGAGGGTGCCCGCAAGGCGTCGCCGGCTCTGCTCGAGCCGATGATGTCCGTCGAGGTCACCACCCCCGAGGACTACATGGGCGACGTGATCGGCGACATCAACTCCCGCCGTGGCCAGATCCAGGCCATGGAGGACCGGAGCGGCGCCAAGCTCGTCAAGGGCCTGGTTCCGCTGTCGGAGATGTTCGGCTACGTCGGAGACCTCCGCAGCAAGACGTCGGGTCGCGCAAGCTACTCGATGCAGTTCGACTCCTACGCCGAGGTTCCGCGGAACGTCGCCGAGGAGATCATCGCGAAGGCCAAGGGCGAGTAATCGGCTCCCGTCTCCACAGACGGATCCGACGCTTTAGGCTTGAACCGGCCGTTGGGGCATACCACCGCAATTCGCATGCGGCGGTATGCCCCGGCGGACGGCACCCCAGAAGATCACCTGGCGCCGATGAAGTAAGGCGTACAGAACCACTCCACAGGAGGACCCAGTGGCGAAGGCGAAGTTCGAGCGGACTAAGCCGCACGTCAACATCGGCACCATCGGTCACGTTGACCACGGTAAGACGACCCTTACCGCGGCCATCACCAAGGTGCTGCACGACGCTCACCCGGAGCTGAACCCCTTCACGCCGTTCGACCAGATCGACAAGGCGCCTGAGGAGCGGCAGCGCGGTATCACCATTTCCATCGCGCACGTCGAGTACCAGACCGAGTCGCGTCACTACGCCCACGTTGACTGCCCGGGTCACGCGGACTACATCAAGAACATGATCACCGGTGCCGCCCAGATGGACGGCGCGATCCTCGTGGTCGCCGCGACCGACGGTCCGATGCCGCAGACCAAGGAGCACGTGCTCCTGGCCCGCCAGTCCGGCGTTCCGTACATCGTTGTCGCCCTGAACAAGGCCGACATGGTGGACGACGAGGAGATCCTGGAGCTCGTCGAGCTCGAGGTCCGTGAGCTGCTCAACGAGTACGAGTTCCCGGGCGACGACGCTCCGGTCGTCAAGGTCTCGGCGCTGAAGGCGCTCGAGGGCGACGCCGAGTGGGGCCAGTCGGTCAAGAGCCTCATGGACGCTGTGGACGAGCACATCCCGCAGCCCGAGCGTGACGTCGACAAGCCGTTCCTGATGCCGATCGAGGACGTCTTCACGATCACCGGTCGTGGCACCGTCGTCACCGGTCGTATCGAGCGTGGTGTCCTGAAGGTCAACGAGACCGTCGACATCATCGGCATCAAGACCGAGAAGACCACCACCACGGTCACCGGCATCGAGATGTTCCGCAAGCTGCTCGACGAGGGCCAGGCCGGTGAGAACGTCGGTCTGCTGCTCCGCGGCATCAAGCGCGAGGACGTCGAGCGCGGCCAGTGCATCATCAAGCCGGGTTCGGTCACCCCGCACACCGAGTTCGAGGCCACGGCGTACATCCTCTCCAAGGACGAGGGCGGCCGCCACACCCCGTTCTTCAACAACTACCGTCCGCAGTTCTACTTCCGTACGACTGACGTGACCGGTGTTGTGACCCTCAAGGAGGGCACGGAGATGGTCATGCCCGGCGACAACGCCGAGATGACCGTTTCCCTGATCCAGCCCGTCGCCATGGAGGAGGGCCTGCGCTTCACCATCCGTGAGGGCGGCCGTACCGTTGGTGCCGGTCAGGTCACCAAGATCAACAAGTAATTGCTGATCTGAGCGTTCCGCACTCTCCGTGAGGGGAGTGCGGGGCGCGTGGAACAGGCCCGTACATCCTTGGATGTACGGGCCTGTTCGCGTTGTCAGGAGCCGTTGTCAGGAGCCGTCGAAGCCCAGGCTCGCGGCGAGCTGGCGGCGGTGCTTGATGCCGAACTTGCGGTAGATGCGCGTGAGGTGCTGCTCGACGGTGCTCACGGTGATGGACAGCTTCACCGCGATCTCCCGGTTGGTGTAGCCCTGGGCGGCCAGGGCCGCGACCCGGTGCTCGGCGTCGGTGAGCGGGTGCGAGGTCTCCGGGTCCGTGCCCGGGGCCGCACCGGTGCGGCGGGGGCGTACGGGGGCGGGGAGCAGGGAGCGCTGGAGTTCCTCCGCGCCGCACTCCTCGGCCGTGCGCCAGGCCCGCAGGGCGAGCTGCCGGGCCTCGCGGCCGTTGCCGAGCCGCTGGTGGACCTGGCTGAGCTCGGCCAGGGTACGCGCCATGGTGTAGCGGTCGCCCGCGGTCCGCAACAGCTCCACGGCCCGGCCGAGCATGGGCGCGCGCTGGGCGGGGCCGCGGGTGGCGGACAGGACGCGCAGGGCGGAGCCGAGGGCGCGGGGCCGGCGGTAACCGGGGTGCGTGAGCTGCTCGTTGAGCAGCTTGCCGGCCTCGGCGGGTTTGCCGAGCCGGATCCAGGCCTCGGCCGCGCCGATGCGCCACGGCACCAGGCCGGGGGAGTCCAGGCCCCAGGAGGCCAGGTTCTCGCCGCAGGTCCTGAAGCTGGTCAGCGCCGCCTGGTGCCGGCCCAGGGCGAGGTGGTGCGTGCCGCGCGCGTGCTGGTAGTACACGCCGAAGACGGTGCGGAAAGCGGCCTCGGGCACCGGCCGGTCGAGGAGCTGTGCCGCGGCGTCGTGCTCGCCGCGTGCCGTGTGGGTCTCGACGAGGACGGCCAGCGGCAGCGTGACGCCCGTCCCCCAGCTCTCCGGGGGCATCAACTCGAGTGTGCGGCGGCCGTGTTCGAGGGCGGTGGGCAGGCTTCCCCTGCGCAGGGAGATCAGGGCCTTGGCCAGGTGCAGGGCGGAGTCCCAGACGGGGACGCGGTGCCTGGCCGCCCGTGCCAGCAGCCGGTCGCACCAGTGCTCCGCCTCGGCCAGCCGGTCGATCCGGATCAGCGCGTGCACCGAGGAGATCAGCGGGTCCAGGGTGTGCTCGCCCAACCGGGCCGATTGCAGGACCCGTTCGGCGTCGGCCAGGACCTCGTGGGGGTCGCCGCCGCGGAGGGCGGCGTAGGCGTTGCGGGCGGCGATCAGCTCGGGGGAGGGGGAGGGGGGCTCCTCGGGCGTATGCGTGTGGTTCAGGATGCCGCTCAGCCGGGGCAGGGCGCCGGGGTACTCGGTGGCCAGTCGCAGGCGGGCGACGCGCAGGGCGTCGGCGAACTGTGCGTCGTGCCCCTCGTGGGGGAGCCCTTCGGACGCGGCTGCCGCTTCGTCCTCCATGCCGTGCCACAGCAGGGCCTGGACGAGCTGGAGCACGGTGCGCGGTGGCAGCGCCCCTGCCTGTGCCTGGTCCGTCAGTGAACGGAGTTGCGGGACAACGCCCTTGGGGTCGAGGCGCCAGGCGAGGGCCGCCGTGGCGAGCCGGTCGGTGAGGCCCTGCGGGGTGTCGTCCGCGCACAGGACGGCCTGCCGCAGGCAGTGTGCCGCCCGGTCGGTGTCGCCGCTCGCGAGGTACGCCTCGGCGGCGGCGCGCAGCAACTGGGTCTCCCACCGCTCGCCCAGGGGGCCGCATGCGAGCAACTGCTCGGCGACGGCGGTGGGTTGGGCGCCCTGGGCGTGGAGCAGCCGGGCCGCCTTGGCGCGGAGCCGCGTGTGTTCGGCGGCCGGCAGGCCGGCCAGGAGGGCGGTGCGCAGGGCGTCGTGGCGGAGCCGGCCGTCCTCGAGCAGTGCGGACTCGGTGAGTGCGTGGAGTGCGAGGCCGGCCGTGCGGCGGGTGACGCCGGTCAGGGCGCAGAGCGTGGTCGTGTCCTCGCCGCCGCCCAGTACGGCGATGCCGCGGGCCACGGCGAGGGTGTCGCCGCCGATGCGGTGGACGCAGGCATTCGCGGCGGCCTGGAAGGCGGCGCCGGGGGCGGGCTCCTGCGGTTCCCGCGGTTCCCGCGGTTCCCGCGGGGCGGCGGTGCGGGCGTCGGCCAGCAGGGCGTTCAGCAGGAGCGGGTTGCCGCCGCTGGCGGCGTGGAAGCGTACGGCGAGCCGCCCGGCCGCGTCCTCGCCCAGCTCGGCGGCGACCAGTTCGGCGACCCCGGCCGGGCTCAGGGGTGCGAGGTCGATCCGGCAGATCCCGGGCTGGTACTGGAGCTCGCCGAGGAGCGTACGGTCGGCGGCGGCGCCGTGCGGGCTCTCGGCGCTCTCGGTGACGACGAGGGCGATGGGTGCGGTGCGCAGCCGCCAGACCAGGTAGAGCAGGCACTGCAGGGATGCGGGGTCGGCGTGCTGGAGGTCGTCGACGCAGAGGAGGAGGGGACGGTCGGCGGCCAGGCCGAGTGCGGCCTGGTGGATGCGGCGCAGGACGGTGGGCGGTACGGCGCCGGTGCCGGTGCTGGCGCCGTGCGCGTCCTCGAGGGCCTCGGGGAAGAGCTGTTCCACCAGGGCGTAGGGGAAGGGGTGTTCGGCCGGGCTGCCGATGGCGCGCAGTACGCGGAAGCCGTGGGCGGTGGCGTGGGCGTCCAGTGCGTGGAGGAGTTCGGTCTTGCCGATGGCGGCGCCGCCGCGGATCACGGCGAAGCCGCCGCTGCCCGTGCGGCATTGAGCGAGCGTCCCGGACAGTCGGGCGAGCTCCTTGCCACGCTCGACGAGCATGCGGGCGCCCCTTCCCCCTCTGAGGCGGTCTCCGGACGTGGCCGAACCGGAGTTCCAGGTTCCTTCAGGCGATCGATCTGCACGATAGCAAGGCCCTGGGAGGGGGGAGTTGTGCCCCGGTCCCGCCCTTTCACCGTTTCCTCCGGGGGCGGAGCCCCCTGGGCCCCCGCAACGCGGCTTCGCCGCGTTGGTCCTCAAACGCCGGACGGGCTGGGTTGTGCCGGGCCTGGCACTCTCCAGCCCGTCCGGCGTTTGAGGACGAGCGGCGGAGCCGCGACAAGCGGGGTCTGGGGCGCAGCCCCAGGGGCGGGGTCCGGGGGCTGCGCCCCGGGGAACGGTGGAAGGGCGGGGCCGGGGCAGCAGACTCCCGTGGTGGGCTATGGGCGCCAGGCCCAGGGGGTGGCGTCCGGGGCCAGGCCCACCACGCACGGGCGGTGGTCCGCGTCGGCCAGCAGGGCCGCCGTGCCGACGGGGACGGGGCGGCCGGAGACCCGGGCCGGGTCGGCGTCGGACGCCGCCGCGTCGACGAGCTGGGCGCCGCCGTCGAGCGCACGGCCCAGCAGCATCAGCGTGTCCTTGCCGCCCCGCGCCGGCACCGCCTGCGCGATGAGCGCGCCGTAGCCCGCGAAGCGGCGCAGCGTGGAGTCGTCCAGCTGTTCGGTTTCGGGGCCGCCGTCCTTGAGGCGGTAGCCGACCGGCTCCTTGGCGGCCGGCTTGCGGTAGACGACGGCCAGCTGCCCGTCGGGGCCGACCCCGGCGGCGATCGGGTCGCCGCCGGGCTGCGGCAGCGATCCCTTGAGCGGCGCGAAGCGCATCGGCTTGCCGGGCTCGTCCTGTGTCCAGTGGTGGACGGTGTCGCGGCCGGCGCCGAAGACGTGGACGCGGTGGTCCTTGTCCAGGACGGCTGTCAGGCCCTCCTGGATCTCCTGGCCGTGCAGGCTGTGCCAGCCGCCCCACTTGCCGCCGGCCTCGCGCACCCGGTACGAGAGCCCCTTGCCCGCGTTGCGGACGAACAGGTGGACGCGCCCGTCCGGAGTGGCGACGGCGGCCGGGATGCCCGTACGGCGGCCCCGGTCGTGCTTGTGCTCGGGGTTGCCGAGGCTCTTCCACTTCCCGAACGCGCCGTCGGGCGAGCGCTGCTCGAGGACGACGATCTCGCGGGTGTTCGCGCGGCCCTCGCCCTTGAGGGCGGAGAAGCGCAGGGCGAAGAGCAGGCGGCGCCCAGAGGAGTCGCGGACGGTCGAGAGGGCGGGCGCGAAGGGCCCGCCGCCCAGGTTCTGGGGGTCGCCGAAGCGGCCGCTGCCGGGCGAGGACTCCAGCCAGCGCACGGCGTGCAGGCCGAGGACGCCGTACGCCTCCACACGCCCGGCCTTGTCGGTGCCGACGGCGGGCGTGGCGCCGGGGTGGCGGTAGTGGGTGGAGCGGATCCAGCCCTTGCGGTTCTTCATCGGGCGGTCGCCGCCCTGGCCGTAGTCGCCGCAGCCCGCGGTGTTGCCGCAGCTCCAGTGGGGGTCGCCGCCGTACGCCTCGACCAGGCGGTGCTTCTGCTCCACGATCTCCGCCGGCAGATTGTGCGGCCAGCGCTGGTTGTAGTAGCCGCGGAAGGAGGTCGTGAGGAAGCGGGGCGGGTGCTCGTCACGCTTGGTGACGTCCGCGACCCACTGGGACATCGCCTTCCAGGTGAAGAGCGCGGTCGGGGTGTGGTCGCGGTGGTCGGAGCACGCCCCGTAGTCGTTGTCCTTGGGGTGCGTGGCGTCGTGCACCTGGAAGTCGGGGTCGGGGTCCATGGTGTGGATCACGGTCGGCTTGTAGCGGTCCATGATCCCGGACAGGGCGTCCACCAGGGTGCTGTGCTTGTAGTTGCTCACGGTGGTGCAGGGGGAGCCGGTGGCGACCAGGGTCTGCATCTCGATGCCCGGCTCGTCCCACAGCTCCGGCAGACGGGTGTCGTGGGCGGACTCCATGGCGAGGTTCAGGAAGACCAGCCGGACCCGCTTGTTGCCGTTGACCAGCTCGTTGGTCTCGGCCTTCACCCCGCCCGGCAGGTCCAGGACGGACTTGGTCCAGCCGGTGAACTTGTCCTTGCCGATCAGCTCGGCGTAGGCCTGGCGCAGCCCCTGGTGGCGGGCCGAGGAGTACTTGGCCTTGTCCCGCTTGATGGGCTTGGGCATCCCCTTGATCCAGTTCTGCCCGACCGCCTCGCCGGCCGTCACATAGACGGACACGACGGGCACGCCGGCCTGCACCATGAGCCCGGCGTCGGGCTGCATGAAGAACAGGTCGTCGTCGGGGTGCGCCATGATCTGCAGCAGCAGCGGGCTGCCGCTCTTGGCGAACGACTCGGTGGAGTGGGGGTCCAGGGCGCGTACGGGGGAGAGCTTGGGGCCGGAATCGCCGGAGCTGCACCCCGCCGCGGCGAGCGCGGTGGTCGCGGCGATGCCCGCGAGCACCGAGCGGCGAGAGACCGTACGCCGTGAGATGTCCAACTACCTGACTCCGTCCGTTGTGCCACGCGCAACCTATGGCCCCCCAGCGTGTGAAGGGACGGGCATGCGGACGCGCGGGTTGCCCAAGGAGGGACAAATCCTGGGGGAGAGCTCAGGGGCCCCGTAAGGCCGGAACCGCTTGCCGGAAACGACCCTAGTGTCCACAATGCCGGGACGGCGGTTTGACATCTCGGCCGGTCGTTGTACCTTTTTCGGCTGCGATTGGCGCCCCTTCGGGCACGTATGGCACACTGTTCAGGTTGCTCGGTTGAGTGCCGATGCTGCGCGCCTCCCGCCGGGAGGACTGGAAGCGAGTCCCGCAGTACTCGTCGCCCCTTGTGAGGGGCGGAAGTACGGGAATCTTCCGGGAAGTGTCAGCGGGGCTCTGGCCAGGCACTCGGTGGGTGTCCTTCCCCCATGAACCCCTTGAGCAGGGAGTCTCCTTTTTTGGAGATTCTGACTGGAAGGGGCGCGACACGCCCGACCGCGTGGGTCGGAGGTGAGCGGGGATGGGACAGCGCTGCAGCGCAAGCCCGCCGAGTACCGGAGCGTTACGAGAGACAGGACTACGAAGTAGCCATGGCGGGACAGAAGATCCGCATCCGGCTCAAGGCCTACGACCACGAGGTCATCGACTCTTCGGCGAAGAAGATCGTCGAGACGGTGACCCGCACTGGTGCGTCGGTCGCGGGCCCGGTGCCGCTGCCCACTGAGAAGAACGTGTACTGCGTCATCAAGTCGCCGCACAAGTACAAGGACTCGCGCGAGCACTTCGAGATGCGTACCCACAAGCGCCTCATCGACATCCTCGACCCCACGCCGAAGACGGTTGACTCGCTTATGCGTCTCGACCTGCCGGCCGGCGTCGACATCGAGATCAAGCTCTGAGGTGACGCGCGAGATGGCTAAGCAGATCAAGGGCATCCTGGGCGAGAAGCTCGGCATGACGCAGGTCTGGGACGAGAACAACCGTGTCGTCCCCGTGACCGTCGTCAAGGCCGGTCCCTGCGTCGTGACCCAGGTTCGCACCAACGACGCCGACAAGTACGAGTCGGTCCAGATCGCCTTCGGCGAGATCGACCCGCGCAAGGTGAACAAGCCCCTCAAGGGCCACTTCGCCAAGGCTGACGTGACCCCCCGCCGCCACCTGGTGGAGATCCGCACCTCCGACGCCGCCGAGTACACGCTCGGCCAGGAGATCAGCGCGGACGTGTTCGAGGCCGGCGTCAAGGTTGACGTCACCGGCAAGAGCAAGGGCAAGGGCTTCGCCGGTGTCATGAAGCGCCACAACTTCCGTGGCCTCGGCGCCGGGCACGGCACCCAGCGCAAGCACCGCTCCCCCGGCTCCATCGGTGGCTGTGCCACCCCGGGCCGTGTGTTCAAGGGCCTCCGCATGGCGGGCCGCATGGGCAACGAGCGGGTCACCACCCAGAACCTGACCGTCCACGCCGTTGACGCGGAGAAGGGCCTGCTCCTGATCAAGGGCGCGGTTCCTGGTCCGAACGGCGGCCTCGTCCTGGTCCGTACCGCGGCCAAGGGGGCCTGAGGTAACCGATGAGCACCATTGACATCCTTTCGCCGGCAGGCGACAAGGCCGGGACCGTCGAGCTCCCCGCGGAGATCTTCGACGCCAAGGTCAGCATCCCGCTGATCCACCAGGTCGTTGTCGCGCAGCTGGCCGCTGCCCGTCAGGGCACGCACAAGACCAAGACTCGTGGCGAGGTCCGCGGCGGTGGCAAGAAGCCGTACCGCCAGAAGGGCACCGGTCGCGCCCGTCAGGGTTCGACCCGCGCGCCGCAGTTCGCCGGTGGTGGCGTCGTGCACGGTCCCGTGCCGCGTGACTACTCGCAGCGGACCCCGAAGAAGATGAAGGCCGCCGCCCTGCGCGGTGCCCTCACCGATCGGGCGCGCCACTCCCGCATCCACGTCGTCTCCGGCGTGGTCGAGGGTGCGGTTTCCACCAAGGCCGCCAAGACCCTGCTCGGCAAGATCTCGGAGCGCAAGAACCTGCTCCTGGTCGCCGACCGGTCCGACGAGGCCGCGTGGCTGTCCGCCCGCAACCTGCCCCAGGTGCACATCCTGGAGCCGGGCCAGCTGAACACGTACGACGTGCTCGTCTCGGACGACGTGGTCTTCACCCAGGCCGCTTTCGAGTCCTTCGTGTCTGGCCCCAAGGCCATTGAGACCGAAGGGAGCGAGGCCTGATGACTGAGGCCGTCGTCACCAGCAAGACCTTCTCGGACCCGCGCGACCTTCTGGTCAAGCCGGTTGTCTCGGAGAAGAGCTACGCGCTGCTGGACGAGAACAAGTACACGTTCATCGTCGACCCGCGCGCCAACAAGACCCAGATCAAGCAGGCCGTCGAGGCGGTCTTCTCGGTCAAGGTCACCGGGGTCAACACGATCAACCGCCAGGGCAAGCGCAAGCGCACCAAGAGCGGTTTCGGTAAGCGTGCCAACACCAAGCGCGCCATCGTGACCCTCGCCGAGGGCGACCGTATCGACATCTTCGGCGGTCCGACCGCCTAAGGGCGGTCTGGATCGTCCGAAATCGGACGAGGACTGAGAAATGGGTATCCGCAAGTACAAGCCGACGACCCCGGGCCGTCGTGGCTCCAGCGTCGCCGACTTTGTCGAGATCACGCGGTCCACGCCGGAGAAGTCGCTGGTCCGCCCCCTGCACAGCAAGGGCGGCCGTAACAACGCCGGTCGTGTGACCGTTCGCCACCAGGGTGGTGGCCACAAGCGCGCCTACCGTGTGATCGACTTCCGTCGTCACGACAAGGACGGCGTGCCGGCCAAGGTCGCTCACATCGAGTACGACCCGAACCGCACCGCGCGCATCGCGCTGCTGCACTACGCAGACGGTGAGAAGCGCTACATCATCGCGCCGCGTGGCGTCGTGCAGGGTGCTCGGATTGAGAACGGCCCTGGCGCCGACATCAAGCCGGGCAACAACCTGCCGCTGCGCAACATCCCGGTGGGTACGACCATCCACGCCATCGAGCTGCGTCCCGGCGGCGGTGCGAAGTTCGCCCGCTCCGCCGGTTCCTCCGTGCAGCTGCTGGCGAAGGAGGGCTCCATGGCCCACCTGCGCATGCCGTCCGGCGAAATCCGCCTGGTCGACGTGCGCTGCCGCGCCACCGTTGGCGAGGTCGGCAACGCCGAGCAGTCGAACATCAACTGGGGCAAGGCCGGCCGCATGCGCTGGAAGGGCGTTCGCCCGACCGTCCGCGGTGTCGCCATGAACCCCGTTGACCACCCGCACGGTGGTGGTGAGGGCAAGACCTCCGGTGGTCGCCACCCGGTCTCGCCCTGGGGTCAGAAGGAGGGTCGTACTCGTTCTCCCAAGAAGGCGAGCAACAAGTACATCGTCCGCCGCCGCAAGACGAACAAGAAGCGCTAGGAGCGGGTTTAGATGCCGCGTAGTCTCAAGAAGGGACCCTTCGTCGACGCCCACCTCATCAAGAAGGTGGACGCTCAGAACGAAGCCGGTACCAAGAACGTCATCAAGACCTGGTCCCGTCGCTCCATGATCGTGCCGGCCATGCTCGGCCACACGCTCGCGGTGCACAACGGCAAGACCCACGTCCCGGTGTTTGTCTCCGAGTCGATGGTCGGCCACAAGCTCGGCGAGTTCTCGCCGACCCGCACCTTCCGCGGCCACGTCAAGGACGACCGCAAGTCGAAGCGCCGCTAAGCGGGGTGCGAACGACTATGACTGACACCGAAGGGACAACCATGGAAGCCAGGGCCCAGGCGCGGTACATCCGCGTCACGCCCATGAAGGCCCGCCGAGTGGTGGACCTCATCCGTGGCATGGATGCCACGGAGGCTCAGGCGGTCCTGCGTTTCGCCCCGCAGGCCGCGAGCGTGCCGGTGGGCAAGGTGCTGGACAGCGCCATTGCCAACGCCGCGCACAACTACGACCACACCGACGCCTCTTCGCTGGTCATCAGCGAGGCGTACGTCGACGAGGGCCCGACCCTGAAGCGGTTCCGTCCGCGTGCCCAGGGCCGTGCCTACCGGATCCGCAAGCGGACCAGCCACATCACCGTGGTCGTCAGCAGCAAGGAAGGAACCCGGTAATGGGCCAGAAGGTTAACCCGCACGGGTTCCGCCTCGGCATCACCACGGACTTCAAGTCCCGCTGGTACGCCGACAAGCTGTACAAGGACTACGTCAAGGAAGACGTTGCCATTCGTCGCATGATGACGAAGGGCATGGAGCGCGCCGGTATCTCGAAGGTTGAGATCGAGCGCACCCGCGACCGCGTCCGCGTCGACATCCACACCGCCCGCCCGGGCATCGTCATCGGCCGCCGTGGCGCCGAGGCCGACCGCATCCGTGGCGAGCTGGAGAAGCTGACCGGCAAGCAGGTTCAGCTGAACATCCTCGAGGTCAAGAACCCCGAGGTGGACGCTCAGCTGGTGGCCCAGGCCGTCGCCGAGCAGCTGTCCTCCCGCGTCTCCTTCCGTCGCGCCATGCGCAAGAGCATGCAGTCGACGATGAAGGCCGGCGCCAAGGGCATCAAGATCCAGTGCGGTGGCCGTCTCGGCGGCGCCGAGATGTCCCGTTCGGAGTTCTACCGCGAGGGCCGTGTGCCCCTGCACACGCTCCGCGCGAACGTCGACTACGGCTTCTTCGAGGCCAAGACCACCTTCGGCCGCATCGGCGTGAAGGTCTGGATCTACAAGGGCGACGTCAAGAACATCGCCGAGGTCCGCGCCGAGAACGCTGCCGCGCGTGCGGGCAACCGCCCGTCCCGTGGTGGCGCTCAGGACCGCCCGGCCCGTGGTGGCCGTGGTGGCGAGCGCGGTGGCCGCGGCCGCAAGCCGCAGCAGAACGCCGCTGCCGAGGCCCCCAAGGCCGAGGCCGCTGCCGCTGCTCCGGCTGAGTCCACCGGAACGGAGGCCTGACCGACATGCTGATCCCTCGCAGGGTCAAGCACCGCAAGCAGCACCACCCCAAGCGTCGTGGCATGGCCAAGGGTGGCACCGAGCTCGCCTTCGGTGAGTACGGCATCCAGGCCCTGACCCCGGCCTACGTGACGAACCGTCAGATCGAGTCCGCTCGTATCGCCATGACGCGTCACATCAAGCGTGGCGGCAAGGTGTGGATCAACATCTACCCCGACCGTCCGCTGACGAAGAAGCCTGCCGAGACCCGCATGGGTTCCGGTAAGGGTTCTCCGGAGTGGTGGGTCGCGAACGTCCACCCCGGTCGGGTGATGTTCGAGCTGTCCTTCCCGAACGAAAAGGTCGCTAAGGAGGCGCTGACCCGCGCCGCCCACAAGCTTCCGATGAAGTGCCGCATTGTTCGGCGCGAGGCAGGTGAGTCGTGATGGCCGCTGGTATCAAGGCGACCGAGCTGCGCGAGCTCAACGACGAGGACCTCGTCGCGAAGCTCCGTGAGGCCAAGGAAGAGCTGTTCAACCTCCGCTTCCAGGCGGCGACCGGGCAGCTCGAGAACCACGGCCGGCTCAAGTCCGTCCGTAAGGACATCGCCCGGATCTACACCCTGATGCGTGAGCGCGAGCTCGGCATCGAGACGGTGGAGAGCGCCTGATGAGCGAGAAGAATGTGACTGAGAAGACCGAGCGCGGTTTCCGCAAGACCCGTGAGGGTCTGGTCGTCAGCGACAAGATGGACAAGACCGTCGTCGTCGCCGTCGAGGACCGCGTCAAGCACGCGCTGTACGGCAAGGTCATCCGCCGTACCAACAAGCTCAAGGCGCACGACGAGCAGAACGCTGCCGGCGTCGGCGACCGCGTCCTCATCATGGAGACGCGTCCGCTGTCGGCGAGCAAGCGCTGGCGCATCGTCGAGATCCTCGAGAAGGCCAAGTAATTACCTGAGGGGTTTCCCTCAGGTCAGTTCCGCCAGGCTCGGTGAGGGGCTTCGCAAGGAGCCCCTCACCGGGAACCGGCAGACGATCAGGAGATAGACGTGATCCAGCAGGAGTCGCGACTTCGCGTCGCCGACAACACTGGTGCCAAGGAGATCCTTTGCATCCGTGTTCTCGGTGGCTCGGGTCGCCGCTACGCGGGCATCGGTGACGTCATCGTCGCCACCGTCAAGGACGCGATCCCCGGTGGCAACGTGAAGAAGGGTGACGTCGTCAAGGCGGTCATCGTTCGCACCGTCAAGGAGCGCCGCCGTCCGGACGGCTCGTACATCCGCTTTGACGAGAACGCGGCCGTCATCCTCAAGAACGATGGCGACCCCCGCGGCACCCGTATCTTCGGCCCCGTGGGCCGAGAGCTGCGCGAGAAGAAGTTCATGAAGATCGTCTCGCTCGCGCCGGAGGTGCTGTAAGCATGAAGATCAAGAAGGGCGACCTGGTTCAGGTCATCACCGGCAAGGACAAGGGCAAGCAGGGCAAGGTCGTCAAGGCCATGCCCAGCGAGGACCGTGTCCTGGTCGAGGGTGTCAACCGGGTCAAGAAGCACACCAAGGCCGGCCAGACCGCCCGTGGTTCCAAGACCGGCGGCATCGTGACGACCGAGGCCCCGATCCACGTCAGCAACGTTCAGCTGATCGTGGAGAAGGACGGCAAGAAGGTCGTTACCCGCGTCGGTTACCGCTTCGACGACGAGGGCAACAAGATCCGCGTTGCCAAGCGGACGGGTGAGGACATCTGATGGCTACCACTCCGCGTCTCAAGACGAAGTACCGCGAGGAGATCTCGGGCAAGCTGCGTGAGGAGTTCTCCTTCGAGAACGTCATGCAGGTTCCCGGCCTGACCAAGATCGTGGTCAACATGGGTGTGGGCGACGCCGCCCGCGACTCCAAGCTGATCGAGGGCGCCATCCGCGACCTCACCACGATCACCGGTCAGAAGCCCGCCGTCACCAAGGCCCGTAAGTCCATCGCGCAGTTCAAGCTGCGCGAGGGCCAGCCGATCGGCGCCCACGTCACCCTCCGTGGCGACCGCATGTGGGAGTTCCTGGACCGCACCCTGTCGCTCGCGCTGCCGCGCATCCGCGACTTCCGTGGTCTCTCCCCCAAGCAGTTCGACGGTCGGGGCAACTACACCTTCGGTCTCACGGAGCAGGTCATGTTCCACGAGATCGACCAGGACAAGATCGACCGGGTCCGGGGCATGGACATCACCGTGGTCACCACGGCGAAGAACGACGACGAGGGCCGCGCCCTGCTTCGTCACCTCGGCTTCCCCTTCAAGGAGAACTGACCGTGGCGAAGAAGTCCCTGATTGCCAAGGCCGCTCGCAAGCCGAAGTTCGCGGTTCGCGCGTACACCCGCTGCCAGCGCTGTGGCCGTCCCCACTCCGTTTACCGTAAGTTCGGCCTGTGCCGCGTGTGCCTTCGTGAGATGGCTCACCGTGGCGAGCTGCCGGGCGTGACCAAGAGCTCCTGGTAACAACCCACTTGGGTTGACCAGGACTCTCGGTAAGCATCCTGGATGGTGGGTGTCCCAGCCCGGCTCCCGTAGAGTTGAAGGGTTGGGCGCCCGCCGCCCATGACCGTCTTACTACGCCGTAGGTCCCCGCGCCGCACCCGTCCCGACATTGTTCGGGGAGAGGGATGGCGCAGATAGGAAACCCCGGCGAGAGAGGCCGAAGGCCAAACATGACCATGACCGATCCGATCGCAGACATGCTGACCCGTCTGCGGAACGCGAACTCGGCGTACCACGACTCCGTGGCCATGCCTGCCAGCAAGATCAAGGCGCACATCGCCGAGATCCTGCAGCAGGAGGGCTACATCTCCGGCTGGAAGGTCGAGGACGCCGAGGTCGGCAAGTCCCTCGTCATCGAGCTGAAGTTCGGTCCGAACCGTGAGCGCTCCATCGCGGGCATCAAGCGGATTTCGAAGCCGGGCCTGCGTGTCTACGCAAAGTCCACCAACCTGCCGAAGGTCCTCGGCGGCCTGGGCGTGGCGATCATCTCCACGTCCCACGGTCTCCTGACCGGTCAGCAGGCCAGCAAGAAGGGCGTGGGTGGGGAAGTCCTCGCCTACGTCTGGTAATCGGGAACGGAGGAATAGCCAATGTCGCGTATCGGCAAGCTCCCCATCCAGGTTCCCGCTGGTGTGGACGTCACCATCGATGGCCGCAACGTGCAGGTGAAGGGTCCCAAGGGCACCCTGAGCCACACCATTGCCGCGCCCATCGCGATCGCCAAGGGTGAGGACGGCGTACTGGCCGTCACCCGCCCGAACGACGAGCGTCAGAACAAGGCCCTGCACGGTCTGTCCCGCACGCTGGTGGCGAACATGATCACCGGCGTGACCCAGGGTTACAGCAAGAAGCTCGAGATCAGCGGTGTCGGTTACCGCGTCCAGGCGAAGGGCTCCAACCTGGAGTTCGCCCTGGGCTACAGCCACCCGATCCTGATCGAGGCGCCCGAGGGCATCACCTTCAAGGTGGAGTCCCCGACCAAGCTGACTGTCGAGGGCATCGACAAGCAGAAGGTCGGCGAGGTCGCCGCGAACATCCGCAAGCTGCGGAAGCCCGACCCGTACAAGGCCAAGGGCGTCAAGTACGAGGGCGAAGTCATCCGCCGCAAGGTCGGAAAGGCGGGTAAGTAAGCCATGGCATACGGTGTGAAGATCGCCAAGGGCGATGCATACAAGCGCGCCGCCAAGCAGCGCCGCCACATCCGCATCCGCAAGAACGTGTCGGGTACGGCCGAGCGCCCCCGTCTCGTCGTGACGCGGTCCAACCGTGGCATCACCGCCCAGGTGATCGACGACATCAAGGGTCACACCCTGGCGTCGGCGTCGCACCTGGACGCGTCGATCCGCGGTGGCGAGGGTGACAAGAGCGCCCAGGCCAAGAAGGTGGGCGCCCTGGTCGCCGAGCGTGCCAAGGCCGCCGGTGTCGAGGCCGTCGTGTTCGACCGCGGTGGCAACCAGTACGCCGGGCGCATTGCCGCTCTGGCGGACGCCGCCCGCGAAGCCGGGCTGAAGTTCTAAGCCCCGGTTCCGGAGCTAGCGGACGTAACAGAGAGAGGTAATTCCAATGGCTGGACCCCAGCGCCGCGGAAGCGGTGCCGGTGGCGGCGAGCGGCGGGACCGGAAGGGTCGCGACGGTGGCGCTGCCGCCGAGAAGACCGCGTACGTTGAGCGCGTAGTCGCGATCAACC
The DNA here is from genome assembly GCF_059089585.1 of Streptomyces sp. SX-6. Classification (NCBI taxonomy): domain Bacteria; kingdom Bacillati; phylum Actinomycetota; class Actinomycetes; order Kitasatosporales; family Streptomycetaceae; genus Streptomyces; species Streptomyces sp. SX-6. Next base: position 125,919 of record NZ_JBTHHU010000003.1, read on the forward strand.
GCGTCGCCAAGGTTGTCAAGGGTGGTCGTCGCTTCAGCTTCACCGCGCTCGTCGTGGTGGGTGACGGTGACGGCACCGTAGGTGTCGGTTACGGCAAGGCCAAGGAAGTTCCGGCTGCCATCGCCAAGGGCGTGGAAGAGGCCAAGAAGAACTTCTTCAAGGTCCCCCGTATCCAGGGCACCGTCCCGCACCCGATCACGGGTGAGAAGGCGGCGGGCGTCGTCCTGCTCAAGCCCGCGTCCCCCGGTACCGGTGTTATCGCCGGTGGCCCGGTGCGTGCGGTGCTCGAGTGCGCCGGCATCCACGACATCCTGTCGAAGTCGCTCGGTTCTTCGAACCCGATCAACATCGTGCACGCCACGGTGGAGGCCCTCAAGGGACTGCAGCGTCCCGAGGAGATCGCCGCCCGTCGTGGCCTGCCGCTGGAGGACGTTGCTCCCGCCGCTCTGCTGCGGGCGCGTGCAGGGGCGGGTGCGTAATGGCTCGCCTCAAGGTCACGCAGGTCAAGTCCTACATCGGTAGCAAGCAGAACCACCGCGACACCCTTCGTTCGCTTGGTCTCAAGCGCATGAACGACGTGGTCGTCAAGGAGGATCGTCCCGAGATCCGCGGCATGGTGCAGACCGTCCGCCACCTCGTGACGGTCGAGGAGGTCGACTGACATGGCGGAGCAGAACCCGCTGAAGGTCCACAACCTCCGTCCGGCCCCGGGCGCCAAGACCGCCAAGACCCGTGTGGGTCGTGGTGAGGCGTCGAAGGGTAAGACGGCTGGTCGCGGTACCAAGGGTACGAAGGCCCGTTACCAGGTTCCGGAGCGCTTCGAGGGTGGGCAGATGCCCCTCCACATGCGCCTCCCGAAGCTGAAGGGTTTCAAGAACCCCGCGCACAAGCAGTTCCAGGTCGTGAACCTGGACAAGCTGGCCGAGCTCTACCCGCAGGGTGGCGAGGTCACGGTGGCCGACCTGGTCGCCAAGGGTGCGGTTCGCAAGAACGAGCTCGTCAAGGTCCTTGGCCAGGGCGAGATCTCCGTGGCGCTGCAGGTGACGGTCGACGCCGTCTCCGGCTCCGCCAAGGAGAAGATTGCCGCCGCCGGCGGCACCGTCACCGAGCTCATCTGAACTCGTTGATCTGACAACCGGGGATGTCCCATCTGGGGCATCCCCGGTTGGTCGTTCCTAGCCGGGCACAGTCGCCGGTAAGGTGGCGTGGACTGTTAACCTTCGCGCGGCCTGTGCCCGCGCGGATTTTGACTGATACCTATCCGTCGAACCTCAAGACCGTTACCTCTCACGTGGATTCGTGGGAGGCGCAGGAGGCACCGTGCTCACCGCGTTCGCCCGGGCGTTCAAGACGCCCGACCTGCGCAAGAAGCTGCTGTTCACGTTGGGCGTCCTGGTGCTCTACCGGCTGGGTGCGCATGTGCCCGTTCCCGGTGTCGACTACCGGAACGTCCAGGTCTGTTACGACCAAGCCAAGGGCGGCGCAGGCCTGTTCGGCCTCGTGAACATGTTCAGCGGTGGCGCGCTGCTGCAGATCACGATCTTCGCGCTGGGGGTCATGCCGTACATCACGGCGAGCATCATCCTGCAGCTGCTGACGGTCGTCATCCCGAGGCTGGAGGCCCTCAAGAAGGAGGGTCAGTCCGGGCAGGCCAAGATCACGCAGTACACGCGCTATCTGACCGTTGCGCTTGCCGTGCTGCAGGGCACGGGACTTGTCGCCGTCGCGTCCAGCGGCGCGCTGTTCGGCAACTGCTCCGTCAGCAATGCGATCGTCCCGGACAAGTCGATCTTCACGACCGTCGTCATGGTCCTCACCATGACCGCGGGTACCTGCCTGATCATGTGGCTCGGTGAGCTCGTCACCGACCGCGGTATCGGCAACGGTATGTCGATCCTGATGTTCACCTCGATCGCGGCCAACTTCCCGAGCGCCCTGTGGGCGATCAAGCTTCAGGGCAAGCTGGCGGGCGGCTGGCTGGAGTTCAGCCTCGTGATCCTGTGCGGTCTCGCCATGGTCGGGCTGGTGGTCTTCGTTGAGCAGGCCCAGCGCCGCATCCCCGTGCAGTACGCGAAGCGCATGATCGGCCGCCGTTCCTACGGCGGGACGTCCACGTACATCCCGCTCAAGGTCAACCAGGCCGGTGTGATCCCGGTCATCTTCGCGTCGTCACTGCTCTATATCCCGGCGCTGCTGGTGCAGTTCACCAACTCCAAGAACTCGTCCTGGGCGCAGTGGATCGAGGCCAACCTGGTCAAGGGTGACCACCCGGTCTACATGGTCACGTACTTCCTGCTGATCGTTTTCTTCGCGTTCTTCTACGTCGCGATTTCCTTCAACCCCGAGGAAGTTGCGGACAACATGAAGAAGTATGGTGGGTTCATCCCGGGTATCCGGGCGGGGCGTCCCACCGCGGAGTACCTGAGCTACGTGCTGAACCGCATTACGTGGCCCGGCTCTCTCTATCTGGGGCTGATCGCCCTGGTGCCCACCGTGGCACTGGTCACATTGAACGCAAACCAGAACTTCCCGTTCGGGGGAACCAGCATCCTGATCATCGTGGGTGTCGGTCTGGAGACTGTGAAGCAGATCGAGAGTCAGCTGCAGCAGCGCAACTACGAAGGGTTCCTCCGCTGATGCGAATTGTCCTCGTCGGCCCGCCCGGCGCCGGCAAGGGTACGCAGGCCGCGTACCTCGCCAAGAATCTCGCGATCCCGCATATCTCGACGGGTGACCTCTTCCGCGCGAACATCAGCCAGGGAACGGCACTCGGCCTGAAGGCCAAGGAGTACATGAGCGCCGGCCAGCTGGTGCCCGACTCGGTGACGATCGGGATGGCCGAGGACCGCATGAACCAGGAGGACGCCGAGGGCGGCTTCCTGCTGGACGGTTTCCCCCGCAACGTGGGCCAGGCCGAGGCGCTGGACACGTACCTGGACGGCAAGGGCCTCAAGCTCGACGCCGTCCTGGACCTGGAGGTCCCGGAGGACGAGGTCGTCAAGCGGATCGCCGGCCGGCGCATCTGCCGCAGCGACAGCAGCCACGTCTTCCACGTGACCTACAACCAGTCGAAGACCGAGGGCGTCTGCGACGTCTGCGGCGGCGAGCTCTACCAGCGTGACGACGACCGTGAGGACACCGTCCGCAAGCGGCTCGAGGTCTACCACACGGAGACCGAGCCGATCATCGACTACTACAAGGCACAGGGCCTCGTGGTGACGATCCCGGCGCTCGGCAAGGTCGCCGAGGTCACGGAGCGGGCCATGGCCGCTCTCCAGGCCGACGAGGCCTGATCCCCGCACAGCGCTCATACGGCCGCGATGCCCCGCCGGGCATCGCGGCCGTATGGTGTATCGGAAGCCCCATCGCCGTCACAGAAAGGCACCAGCCGCAATGGTGGAGATCAAGACCCCCGACCAGATCGCGAAGATGCGTGAGGCGGGACTGGTCGTCGCCGCCATCCACGCGGCCACCCGTGAGGCGGCCGTGCCCGGTGCCACCACCAAGGACCTGGACGACGTGGCCCGCAAGGTGCTGGCCGAGCACGGCGCGAAGTCGAACTTCCTCGGCTACGGCGGCTTCCCCGCCACGATCTGCACCTCGGTGAACGAGGTCGTCGTGCACGGCATCCCGGACACGAAGACCGTCCTCAAGGACGGCGACATCATCTCGATCGACGCCGGCGCGATCATCGACGGCTGGCACGGCGACGCGGCCTTCACGGCCTTCGTGGGCACCGGTCACGCCCCTGAGCTGGTCGAGCTCTCCCGGGTGACCGAGGAGTCCATGTGGGCCGGCATCGCGGCCGTGAAGAACGGCAACCGCCTGGTGGACATCTCCAAGGCCATCGAGGGCTACATCCGCCGCCAGCCCCGTCCGGCCAGCGGCAAGTACGGGATCATCGAGGACTACGGCGGGCACGGCATCGGCTCCGAGATGCACATGGACCCGCACCTGCTGAACTACGTCTCGCGCAAGCGGGGCCGCGGCCCGAAGCTCGTCCCGGGCTTCTGCATCGCCATCGAGCCGATGGTGAGCCTGGGCACGGCCAAGACGCACGTCCTCGAGGACGACTGGACGGTGCTGACGGACGACAAGACGTGGTCCTCGCACTGGGAGCACTCGGTCGCCCTGACGGAGGAGGGCCCGCTGGTCCTCACGGCGGTCGACGGTGGCAAGGCGAAGCTGGCGGAACTGGGCGTCACGGCCGCGCCGGATCCGCTGGCGTAAGGCGGGCGTAACGATCTCTGCGTATGGGCAGCACACCCTGGATTAGTCTTTCCGGTTGCCCTGACGTAGACTGATGCGTCGGCTCTCGTGTATCCGCATGTCCGCGTCCGCGTGGCGTACGAACACCAGAGTCGATCAAGGTAGCCGATTCGAAAGGCGAAGCGTGGCCAAGAAGCAAGGTGCCATCGAGATCGAGGGCACCGTGATCGAGTCTCTGCCGAACGCCATGTTCAAGGTGGAGCTCCAGAACGGTCACAAGGTCCTCGCGCACATCAGCGGCAAGATGCGGATGCACTACATCCGTATCCTTCCCGACGACCGGGTCGTGGTGGAGCTGTCTCCGTACGACCTGACGCGCGGCCGGATCGTCTACCGGTACAAGTAGTAGATCTTGCCTGTATCCCGCTCCTGCGGGGTGGTGGCACTGACCCGGAGAACCTCACACCCATGAAGGTCAAGCCGAGCGTCAAGAAGATCTGCGACAAGTGCAAGGTGATCCGCCGCCACGGCCGGGTCATGGTCATCTGCGACAACCTGCGCCACAAGCAGCGCCAGGGCTGACGCAGGACCTGCACTCACGCAGTTCCTTCGCGCGACGCGAGCAATACGTACATACGCAGGACCCGTCCCTCTCTGCATGAGGGCGACACCCCCGGCTCGGAGGCCGAGGACCCGGTTCGTACCAACTCTTTGAATCAAAGGGGACGGCGGCTGGGAGTGGTCTTGTGGAAGACCTCCGACGAACATCTGGAGCCATTCAATGGCACGCGTTTCCGGTGTCGACATCCCGCGCGAAAAGCGCGTGGAGGTCGCACTCACCTACGTCTTCGGCATCGGCCGCACCCTGGCGCAGGAGACCCTCGCCGCCACCGGTGTGAACCCGAACACCCGCGTTCGTGACCTGGCCGAGGAAGACCTGGTCAAGATCCGCGAGTACGTGGACGCCAACCTCAAGACCGAGGGTGACCTCCGTCGCGAGATCCAGGCCGACATCCGCCGCAAGGTCGAGATCGGCTGCTACCAGGGTCTGCGTCACCGTCGTGGCCTGCCTGTCCACGGTCAGCGCACCAGCACGAACGCTCGTACCCGCAAGGGCCCGCGTCGCGCCATCGCCGGCAAGAAGAAGCCGGGCAAGAAGTAGTCCGCAGCGGACGCTCGTCAGCGGTCTTCGCTGTAGGACCGACCACCTCCCGTAGGAGATAAGAGATGCCCCCCAAGGGTCGTCAGGGCGCTGCCAAGAAGGTGCGCCGCAAGGAAAAGAAGAACGTCGCTCACGGCCACGCGCACATCAAGAGCACGTTCAACAACACCATCGTTTCGATCACCGACCCCACGGGCAACGTGATCTCCTGGGCCTCCGCCGGCCACGTCGGCTTCAAGGGCTCGCGCAAGTCCACCCCGTTCGCCGCGCAGATGGCCGCCGAGTCGGCCGCGCGTCGCGCGCAGGAGCACGGCATGCGCAAGGTTGACGTCTTCGTCAAGGGCCCGGGCTCCGGTCGTGAGACCGCCATCCGTTCGCTCCAGGCGACCGGCCTCGAGGTTGGCTCCATCCAGGACGTCACCCCGACCCCGCACAACGGCTGCCGTCCGCCGAAGCGCCGCCGCGTCTGACGCGCCGGCCGCTTCGCGGTTGCCTTGAGGGTGTGGGCGGTACGGCTCTTCGGAGCCGTGCCGCCCGTACCCTTGTAGTACCTCAGGACATCAAATAGTGGGTGTCCATGACTGAAGGATCCTTCGCATGCTGATCGCTCAGCGTCCCTCCCTGACCGAAGAGGTCGTGGACGAGTTCCGTTCCCGGTTCGTCATCGAGCCGCTGGAGCCGGGCTTCGGCTACACCCTCGGCAACTCCCTGCGTCGTACGCTCCTCTCCTCGATCCCGGGTGCGGCGGTCACGTCCATCCGCATCGACGGTGTCCTGCACGAGTTCACCACCGTGCCGGGCGTCAAGGAGGACGTCACCGACCTCATCCTCAACATCAAGCAGCTGGTCGTCTCCTCGGAGCACGACGAGCCGGTCGTGATGTACCTGCGCAAGCAGGGCCCGGGTCTGGTCACCGCCGCGGACATCGCCCCGCCGGCCGGTGTCGAGGTGCACAACCCCGACCTGGTCCTGGCGACCCTGAACGCCAAGGGCAAGCTGGAGATGGAGCTGACCGTCGAGCGCGGTCGCGGCTACGTCTCCGCCGTCCAGAACAAGCAGGTGGGCCAGGAGATCGGCCGTATCCCGGTCGACTCCATCTACTCGCCGGTTCTCAAGGTCACCTACAAGGTCGAGGCGACCCGTGTCGAGCAGCGCACCGACTTCGACAAGCTGATCGTCGACGTCGAGACCAAGCAGGCCATGCGCCCGCGCGACGCCATGGCGTCCGCCGGCAAGACCCTGGTCGAGCTGTTCGGTCTGGCCCGTGAGCTCAACATCGACGCCGAGGGCATCGACATGGGCCCGTCCCCGACGGACGCCGCCCTGGCCGCCGACCTGGCGCTGCCGATCGAGGAGCTCGAGCTCACCGTTCGGTCCTACAACTGCCTCAAGCGCGAGGGCATCCACTCCGTGGGTGAGCTCGTCGCCCGTTCCGAGGCCGACCTGCTCGACATCCGCAACTTCGGTGCGAAGTCGATCGACGAGGTCAAGGCGAAGCTGGCCGGCATGGGCCTGGCCCTCAAGGACAGCCCGCCCGGATTCGACCCGACCGCCGCCGCGGATGCCTTCGGCGCAGACGACGACGCGGACGCCGGGTTCGTGGAGACCGAGCAGTACTGATCGGTCTTCTGCTGCGGGTCCGTTTCGGCTGATCGCGCAGTTCCCCGCGCCCCTTACGGGGCGCGGGTCTCCGACGGACAACCGTCTGCTCGGATACTGACTCCGGTACCTGATACGGCCGGGGCAGACACCTAGGAGAAACACCATGCCGCGTCCCACCAAGGGTGCACGTCTCGGCGGCTCCGCCGCGCACGAGAAGCTGATGCTGGCGAACCTCGCCAAGTCGCTCTTCGAGCACGGCCGCATCACCACGACCGAGGCCAAGGCCCGCCGCCTGCGTCCGGTCGCGGAGCGCCTGATCACCAAGGCGAAGAAGGGCGACATCCACAACCGTCGCCAGGTGCTGCAGACGATCACCGACAAGGGCATCGTCCACACCCTCTTCACCGAGATCGCTCCGCGCTTCGCCGAGCGTCCGGGTGGCTACACCCGCATCACCAAGATCGGTAACCGCCGTGGCGACAACGCGCCCATGGCCGTGATCGAGCTGGTCGAGGGCGAGATCGCCAAGAAGGCGACCGTTGCCGAGGCCGAGGCCGCCACCAAGCGTGCGGTCAAGGAGTCCGAGGCCGCTGCCGAGGCTCCGGCCGAGGAGTCGAAGGACGCCTGACGCACATCGTGTGTCAGGACGGGCCCGCCCCTTTCGGGGGGCGGGCCCGTCCCGCATTTGTGGAAGGAAACTCTGCGGTGAGTGACGAGGTGGAGCCCGGCAAGGTCCGGGTGCGGCTGGACCTGTCGTACGACGGCAAGGACTTCTCGGGCTGGGCCAAGCAGCGCGAGGGACAGCGCACGGTCCAGGGCGAGTTGGAGGACGCGATCCGGACGGTGACGCGGTCCTCCGAGACGTACGAGCTGACGGTGGCCGGCCGTACCGACGCGGGTGTGCACGCGCGCGGGCAGGTCGCGCACGTCGACCTGCCGGCCGAGGTGTGGGCCGAGCACGAGGACAAGCTGCTGCGCCGGCTCGCCGGCCGGCTGTCGCACGACGTGCGGGTGTGGAAGGCGGCCGAGGCGCCCTCCGGGTTCAACGCCCGGTTCTCGGCGGTGTGGCGGCGGTACGCCTACCGCGTCGTCGACCACCCCGGCGGGGTGGACCCGCTGTTGCGCGGTCATGTCCTGTGGCACGACTGGCCGTTGGACGTCGAGGCGATGAACGCCGCGTCCCACGACCTGATCGGTGAGCACGACTTCGCCGCGTACTGCAAGAAGCGCGAGGGCGCGACGACCATCCGCACGCTCCAGCAGCTGAGTTGGGAGCGCGACGCGTCCGGCGTCATCACCGCGACCGTGAAGGCGGACGCCTTCTGCCACAACATGGTGCGCTCGCTCGTGGGCGCGCTGTTGTTCGTCGGCGACGGCCACCGGCCGGTGGAATGGCCCGGCCAGGTGCTGGCCGCGGGTGTACGGGACTCGGCCGTGCACGTCGTACGGCCGCACGGGCTGACGCTGGAGGAGGTCGGTTACCCGGCCGACTCCGAGCTCGCCGCCCGTAACCGGGAAGCGCGCAACAAGCGCACTCTTCCCGGCAAGGGCTGCTGCTAGTACGTCAGTTGGCCTCGGCCGGGCAGCTGACGGCCAGGTCGCTGTTGACGGTGAGGTACGGGCGGATGCCCCCGACGGCCGGGTAGACGTCGGTCTTGTTGCGGTCGACGATGTCGCCGGCGATACGGCCGACGCGCACCGGCTCGGCGTCGGTCGCGATCCGCAGGGACAGGTCCCAGACGGCCTCCTGGCCGGCGTCGCCGCGGGCGACCTTCAACTGCTTGTAGGGCAGGGAGAAACGGAAGGCCGTCCCCTCCGTGACCGTGACCTCGGCGGAGACGTCGGTCGCGGCGTCGCCGCGCGGCGTGCCGATGACGAACGGCTTGCTGTCCGGGCTGAACTCCGTGCCGTACAGGGTGCCTTCGACGGTGAACTCGGTGTCGCTCTGATGGATCGTCAGGGCCTCGGCGTGGGCCTTGCGGTGCCAGGCGCGCAGCGCGAGATAGCCGTCGACGGTGGGGTAGGGGATCGCCCAGGTGAACGGGGAGCCCGGCAGCGGCTCGAGGTCCAACAGGCCGCGGCCCTCGGCGAGATGGGACGTCACCCGGCGGCGGGCCTTGTCATCGCCCCGTACGACGTGCAGGTCCCAGCGGCCCTCACCGAGCCGCAGCTCGCGGCGGTCCAGGACGGCCGTGAAGGGAGCGCCCTCGGCGGCGGGGGCGTGCAGCGGGACGCTGTGGGAGGTGCCCTCCTTGCGCCGGGTGACCGTGAGGCTCAGGTCGTCGCCCGCCAGGCCCTTGGACTCGACCGAGACGACGATGTTGCCGTCGGCGTCGATACGGCAGGAGGCCGTGGCGCGCAGCGGCTTGCGCACGATCTCCTTCAGGGCGGACGAGACGGGCTGCTTGGCGGGCTTGGCGACGGTGCGGCGCATCGGGCGGACGAGCTTGCCGACGGTGCGGCGCAGCATCGTGCCCAGCGGCACCTGGTCGGACGTCCCGGCGGTGGCGGAGGTGGTGCGCGTGATGTTGCCGCCGAGGCTCTTGATGAGCTCCTCGTACGCGTCGGCGATCTGCTCCGGGGCGTAGCGCTGGGCGGAGACGCGGGCGGCGGCGCCCATGGTGCGGCGGAGCTCGTCGTCCTCGATGAGGGTGAGCAGGCCCTTGGCGATGCCGTCGACGTCGCCGACGGGGACGAGGAGGCCGTCCTTGCCGTCGCCGATGATCTCGCCGGGCCCGTGCGGGCAGTCGGTGGCGACGACGGGGACGCCGCAGTTCATGGCCTCCACGATCGTCATGCCGAAGGACTCCTCGCGGGAGGTGACGGCGGCGATCGAGCCCTTGGCCCACTCGGTCTCGATGGGGGAGTGGGCGCCCATGAGGGTGATGGTCTCGGTGAGGCCGAGCCGGTCGACCTGGGCGCGCAGCTTGGCGTGCTCGGGGCCGCGGCCGTAGATGCGCAGGTTCCAGTCCGGGCGGGCGGCGTGGACGGCGGCCCAGGCGGAGACGAGCAGGTCGTAGCGCTTGACGGGGATGAGCCGGCCGGCGGCGACGACGAGCTTGGTGGCCGGGTCGGCGGGCTCGACCTCGGAGGGGGGACAGCCGTTCGGAATGCAGACGATCTTCGTCTTGGCGTCCGGGAACTGCTCGCGGTGGGTGCGGGCGTCCGCCTCGGAGACGGTGGTGTGCGCGTCGAGGTGCGGGATGGCGCGGTCCTGGGCGGCGCGGATGTGCGGCTCGTGGGTGCCGTAGATCCGGTGCTCCTGGCCGATGCGCAGGTAGCGGTCCTGGCCGAAGCCCGCGAGGTACATCACCAGGCCGGGGCGGGTGGCGACGACGACGTCGGCGTCGGTCTGCTCGAGGTGCTCGGCGACGCGCTGGTCGGTCAGGGCGCTGAACTGGGCGCCCTTCGCCTCCTTGGGCGGGATGTACGCGCTCTCCTGCTCCAGGAGCGGGTTCTCGCGGTCGGCGCCCTCGTCGGGGCGGTTGTCGATCAGGTTGACGAGCCTGACGTCGCGGTGCAGGGGGAGCCGGGGGGTCTTGCCGGTCCTGATGATCGAGACGATCTCGACGTCGTGCCGGGCCGCGAGGGCACCGGCGACGTTGAACGTGGACCGGATCGTGCCACCGATGCCGTACGCGTTCTGAAGCAGGAAAGAGATCTTCATGGCGGTGTGTGCGCGACGCTCTGCGCGCCGCGTCCGTCCTCCCCCGTGCATGGGTATCGAGATCGAGATCCGTCCCCTGCGGGCCGGGCTGTCGCTGTTACCGGTCCGGCCGGACCTGTCGATGAAGAGGGCCGTCGACAGGGGCTGTGGTTCCCTCGAAGCCTACATTGTGGCCTCCGCCACGTGGCCGATAAACGGAATCGGCTCATCCCTGACGAAAGGCCCTGTCGGAGCCCCTGTGAAGATGGAACCATTGACCGGATTGCTTTGTGTTCGATGGTGCAGGTCGTATCGGTTGTATCGGGGGACGTGGTGGCGGTGACAGGAATGCGTGGAGTGAGGACCAGAGTGGCCGTGGCGGCGGCCGTACTTCTGGCCGGGGCCCTGGCGAGCGGGTGCGGCACGGGCCGCCCGGCCGGGGACGAGGCGACGGTCAAGAGCTCCGGCAGCAGCTCCGGCAGCGTGAACGCGCCCCAGAGCGAGGCCAAGGACGAGCGCGGCGCCGCCGCCGACGCGGAGGACCGGCTGGCCGCCGCGGAGCTCGACGAGGACGAGGTCCCGGGCTTTGTGATCGAGGAGGTCGAGGACGACTCGGCCGGCTTCGGCAACCCCACCACGGGCAGCCCGCTGTGCCGCCCCCTGGTCACGGCGCTGGGCTCCAACCCCGAGCCCCGCCCCGCCGCGTCCCTGGTCAACACCTTCGCCCGGTCCGACGAGGACGAGGAGTTCGAGGGCCTGATGGGCACGATCCGCGTCTCGGAGTACGAGGGCGACGGGGCCGCCACCACCTTCGACCGGCTGCGCTCCTCCGCGACGGCCTGCGCGGGGGGCTTCCGGATGGAGACCGGCGAGGGCGAGTCGCAGAAGTTCGACAAGGTGCAGGCGGTCACGGCGCCGAAGCTGGGCGACGAGGCGCTGTCCTACCGCCTGGACAACTCCGTCGAGGAGGCGCCGACCCTGCTCACGGTGGTCAGGACCGGCAACACGCTGTCGATGTTCTTCGCCACCAGCCTCGGTGACTTCGAGGACCCGGCCGAGGTCGTGATCCCCGACGGGCTGATGAAGGCGCAGGTCGACAAGGTCAAGCAGGCCATGTCCGAGGACGCGCCCGCGCCTGCGCCCGCGCGCGGCAAGCAGGACGACGGCCCCGAGCAGGCGGACGGCAGCATCCGGGCCGACCGGGTCGACGTGGTCGCCGATCTTTCGCCGCGCGGCGTGTAAGGAACACGTTCGTCCGGGGCAGGACGCCGGATGCCACGGCCCGGTCAGGGCCTACGCGGTACGCGGAGCGCTCGCCGCGGCCGCTGCGGCCTGGGACCGGCCGCGCTCGTAGATACGGTCGAAGGCGTACGCCGCGATGTCCCGCCCGGCCGCCAGCGCCTGTGTGTCATCGGCGCGTACGGGCTTGCCGTCGGTGTAGCCGGCGATCGTGAAGTACGCGTAGCGGCCCTCGGCGTTGACGGCGCGCCGGCAGGCCGTGTTCCGGCAGAAGGCGGGGGCCTTGCCGCCGGCGAGCGACTCGATGTTCCCGTCCGTCTGCGCCTTGGCCTTCTCCGCGGCGGCCTTGGTGTCGAAGACGGCGACCCCGACGGTGACGGCGACCCCGTCCCGTACGTATGTGGCCCGCAGCACCCGGCGACAGCCGTTGCCGGTGAGCACACCGCCCAGGCTGCCCTGGGCGGCGGAGGCGCAGTCGGAGTCGTCGGCCGTGGCGGCCCGCTCGTAGACGCGCTTGTCCACGGCCGGCTTGGGGTCGGGGAACAGCGTCGCGGGGGAGAGCGGCGCCTTGTCCTTGGCGGCGCTCGCTATGAAGTCGCGCGGGTCCAGCAGGGAGGGCGGTGCCACCGGGGTGAACGTGGGCTCGGGGGACGCGGAGGTGCTCGGGGCCGCCGTGTCGTGAGCCGGGGCCGCCTTGCTGCTCCCGCCCTTGCCCGAGCTGACGATCGCCGTCGCGACGATCGCGGCGACGGCGGCCGCGGCCAGGGCCCCGCCGCCGAGGAGCAGCCACTTGCGACGGCGGTCGCGGGTGGCGTTGTCGTCCGCCAGGGCGGCCCAGTCCGGTGTCTGCGGCGGCCCCCACGGCGGCTGTCCCTGTCCGGATTCCCCCTGGGCCCCGTGCGGACCCCCCTGCCCAAAGCTCATGGGCCGCATCGTAATCCGGTTGGTCGCCGCCCCGGGAGCCTGGAGAATGCCGCACATGGGACACGTCGAAGCCGGGCACCTCGAGTACTTCCTCCCCGACGGGAGGCCGCTGCTCGATGATGTCTCCTTCCGGGTCGGCGAGGGCGCCGCGGTCGCCCTCGTCGGGGCCAACGGCGCGGGCAAGACGACGTTGCTGCGGCTGATCGCGGGGGACCTCAAGCCGCACGGCGGCTCGGTCACGGTCGGCGGCGGGCTCGGCGTGATGCCGCAGTTCGTGGGGTCCGTACGGGACGAGCGCACCGTGCGCGACCTGCTGGTCTCCGTCGCCCCGCCGCGGATCCGCGAGGCGGCCGAGGCGGTGGACAAGGCCGAGCACGCGGTCATGACCGTCGACGACGAGGCCGCGCAGATGGCATACGCGCAGGCCCTGTCCGACTGGGCCGAGGCGCGGGGCTACGAGGCCGAGACCACCTGGGACATGTGCACGATGGCCGCGCTCGGCGTCCCGTACGAGAGCGCCCAGTGGCGCCAGGTGCGCACGCTCTCCGGCGGCGAGCAGAAGCGGCTGGTGCTCGAGTCGCTGCTGCGCGGCCCGGACGAGGTGCTGCTGCTCGACGAGCCGGACAACTACCTCGACGTCCCCGGCAAGCGCTGGCTGGAGGAGCAGCTGAAGGAGACGAAGAAGACCGTCCTCTTCGTCAGTCACGACCGTGAGCTGCTGGCCCGCGCCGCGGAGAAGATCATCAGCGTCGAGCCGGGCCCCGCGGGCAGCGACGTCTGGATGCACGGCGGCGGCTTCGCCACCTACCACGAGGCCCGCAAGGAGCGCTTCGCCCGCTTCGAAGAGCTGCGCAGGCGCTGGGACGAGAAGCACGCCCAGCTCAAGAAGCTGGTGGTCAGCCTGCGCCAGGCGGCCTCGGTCAGCCATGAGCTGGCCTCCCGCTATGCGGCGGCCCAGACCCGGCTGCGGAAGTTCGAGGAGGCCGGCCCGCCGCCGGAGCCCCCGCGCGAGCAGGACATCCGGATGCGGCTGCGCGGCGGGCGTACGGGCGTGAGGGCCGTGACCTGCGAGGGGCTGGAGCTGACCGGGCTCATGCGGCCGTTCGACCTGGAGGTCTTCTACGGCGAGCGGGTCGCGGTGCTGGGCTCGAACGGCTCGGGCAAGTCGCACTTCCTGCGGTTGCTCGCGGGCGACACCGAGAACCCGGTGGCGCACACGGGCGCGTGGAAGCTGGGCGCGCGCGTCGTGCCCGGGCACTTCGCGCAGACACACGCCCACCCCGAGCTCCTGGGGCGCACGCTCGTCGACATCCTGTGGACGGAGCACGCGCGCGACCGCGGGGCCGCGATGTCCGCCCTGCGGCGGTACGAGCTGGAGCGGCAGGGCGACCAGCCCTTCGAGAAGCTGTCGGGCGGCCAGCAGGCGCGCTTCCAGATCCTGCTCCTGGAACTGTCCGGCACGACGGCCCTCCTGCTCGACGAGCCGACCGACAACCTCGACCTGGAGAGCGCGGAGGCCCTCCAGGAGGGCCTGGAGGCATACGAGGGCACGGTGCTCGCTGTCACGCACGACCGCTGGTTCGCCCGTTCCTTCGACCGCTTCCTCGTCTTCGGGGAGGATGGGAACGTGCGTGAGGTCCCCGAACCCGTGTGGGACGAGAGCCGTGTGGCACGGGCCAGGCCCTAGACTCCACAGCTTTTGACCCCGCCCGGCGCCGCCGGGTACCCTGTGGGTTCGTTATGCGTATTGGCTTGGTCGTTCTCACGCGAGGGGCCCTTACGCTTGTCCGCCAGGCTGATCGCAGGCGGTTCACGCCCCGGGTTGCGTCCCCGGTGCGGAGCCAGTGCCGGTGAGCGACCTCGTGCGGGCCGTGTCAGGACCCAATCACTGAAGAAGCGAAGGCTACGACCGTGCGTACGTACAGCCCCAAGCCCGGCGATGTCACGCGCCAGTGGCACATCATTGACGCGCAGGACGTCGTCCTGGGCCGTCTGGCCTCGACGGCCGCATCCCTGCTCCGCGGCAAGCACAAGCCCGTGTACGCGCCGCACATGGACATGGGTGACTTCGTCGTCATCATCAACGCCGACAAGGTGCACCTGTCCGGCAACAAGAAGACCCAGAAGATGGCCTACCGCCACTCTGGCTTCCCGGGTGGTCTGCGCTCCGTCCGTTACGACGAGCTGCTCGACAAGAACCCCGAGAAGGCCGTCGAGAAGGCGATCAAGGGCATGCTGCCCAAGAACTCCCTCGGCCGTCAGATGCTCTCGAAGCTGAAGGTCTACTCGGGCGACCAGCACCCGCACGCCGCCCAGCAGCCCGTTCCGTTCGAGATCACCCAGGTCAAGCAGGGCTAGTCCCGGCCACCGCCGAAATCCAGAAAGTCTGAGGAGAAGTCGTGGCTGAGACCACCGCCGAGCAGCCGCTCGACGAGACTGCCGACATCGAGCAGTACACCACCGAGTCCGAGGTCGTCGTCGAGGGTGAGTACACCTCCGAGTCCCTCGCCTCCCGTTTCGGTGACCCGCAGCCGGCCGCCGGCCTGGGTCGTCGCAAGAACGCCATCGCCCGCGTCCGGATCGTTCCGGGCTCCGGCAAGTGGAAGATCAACGGTCGCACCCTCGAGGACTACTTCCCGAACAAGGTGCACCAGCAGGAAGTCAACGAGCCCTTCAAGGTGCTCGAGCTCGACGACCGCTACGACGTCATCGCCCGCATCGCGGGTGGCGGCGTGTCCGGCCAGGCCGGCGCCCTGCGCCTCGGTGTGGCCCGTGCCCTCAACGAGGCCGACGTCGACAACAACCGCGGCCCGCTGAAGAAGGCCGGCTTCCTCTCGCGTGACGACCGTGCGGTCGAGCGCAAGAAGGCCGGTCTCAAGAAGGCCCGCAAGGCCCCGCAGTACAGCAAGCGCTAAACAGCCGCTTGGCTGCTCTGCTCGAACGCCCCGGCGGCACGATCCGTGCCGCCGGGGCGTTCGGCTATGGGACACCCGGGGCGTATACCTGAAGGCAACGCCCCGGACCGGCACCCGACACCTTCTCGTACGGGGGCTCGCTCTCCGGGCCCCGAACTTCCGCGTTTTTCGGAGGACACCAGTGGGACGACTCTTCGGTACGGACGGTGTGCGCGGTGTCGCCAACGCCGATCTGACGGCCGAACTCGCGCTCGGCCTGTCGGTCGCGGCGGCGCATGTGCTCGCGGAGGCGGGGACGTTCGAGGGCCATCGCCCGGTCGCGGTGGTCGGCCGCGATCCCCGCGCGTCGGGTGAGTTCCTGGAAGCCGCGGTGGTGGCCGGGCTGGCCAGCGCGGGCGTGGACGTCCTGCGCGTCGGCGTGCTGCCGACGCCGGCCGTCGCCTACCTCACCGGTTCGCTCGGCGCGGATCTCGGTGTGATGCTCTCCGCGAGCCACAACCCGATGCCCGACAACGGCATCAAGTTCTTCGCCCGTGGCGGGCACAAGCTCGCCGACGAGCTCGAGGACCGTATCGAGCGGACGTATCGCGCGCACTCGACCGGTGAGCCGTGGGACCGGCCCACGGGTGCGGGTGTCGGCCGCGTCCGCGACTACGACCAGGGCTTCGACAACTATGTCGCGCACCTGATCGGCGTGCTCCCGAACCGTCTCGACGGGCTCAAGGTCGTCATCGACGGTGCGCATGGGGCTGCCGCCCGGGTCTCGCCCGAGGCGTTCGCGCGGGCCGGTGCCGAGGTGATCACCATCGGCACCGAGCCGGACGGTCTCAACATCAACCACGAGTGCGGCTCCACGCACCTGGAGAAGCTGCAGCGGGCCGTTGCCGAGCACGGTGCGGATCTGGGTGTGGCGCATGACGGTGACGCCGACCGTTGCCTCGCGGTCGACGCGACCGGTGCGGAGGTCGACGGCGACCAGATTCTCGCCGTTCTCGCTCTCGCGATGCGCGAGGCGGGATCACTGCGGAAGAACACCGTTGTCGCCACGGTGATGTCCAACCTCGGCTTCAAGCTGGCCATGGAGAGCGAGGGCGTCGATGTCATCCAGACCGCGGTCGGCGACCGTTACGTCCTCGAGGAGATGAAGGCGGGCGGCTTCGCGCTCGGCGGCGAGCAGTCCGGGCACGTCATCGTCCTCGACCACGCGACGACGGGTGACGGCACCCTGACCGGTCTGATGCTGGCCGCGCGTGTCGCGGCCACGGGCCGTTCGCTGAGCGAGCTCGCCGGGGTCATGGAGCGGCTGCCGCAGGTCCTGATCAACGTGCGCGACGTCGACAAGTCGCGCGTCGCCACGTCGACGGAGCTCGCCGACGCGGTCAACGACGCGGAGCGCGAACTAGGTTCCACCGGGCGGGTGTTGCTCCGGTCCTCCGGGACGGAGCCGCTGGTGCGGGTGATGGTCGAAGCGGCCGACATCGAGCAGGCGCGGGCGGTCGCGCAGCGGTTGGCGGACGTGGTCAAGTCTGTGCTGGGGTAAGGGGTTTGTGCCCCGGTCCCGCCCTTTCACCGTTTCTTCCGGGGGCGAAGCCCCCGGGCACCCGAAACCACAATTCGCGCGGTTGTCCTC